>NZ_JBFUGE010000952.1:0-1693 GCF_056403075.1 Ideonella sp. P3_A4
CGTCGAGATGGTCCGGTCGCTATAGCGACCAGCGGTTCAGCGCAGCGGCCGGATCAGGCTGCGCACGCGGCGCTTCTTCGGCGGCTCCAGAGGCACTTCGGCCAGCTCGCTGTCGTCGACAGGACCCCAGTGAGCGGCGCCGGACGTGGTGGGTTCCGCGTTGTCTTCGGGCCGGTATTTCGGCGGCCAGTCTTTCAGCGACGAGCGGCGCAGCAGCGCCAACCCGGGGCCGCCGGTGAAGGTGCGCTCGAAGACGTGGGTGGTCAGGTGCTTGGCGGCGCGCTCGGTGATGATCAGCGTCGAGCAGCGCGTGCCGTAGACGCCATCGGGCGTGCGGATGAAGGCAGAAGACAGCTGCCGTTCGCGTTCCCGGTCCAGCCCGGTGTAGGGCAGATGCTCGTCGTCGGCCGGCGCGCGGTCGGCCAGCATCGCAAACAGCTGCCCGGCCAAGGCATCGACGCTGGCCTCGTCTTCCAACTCGTCCAGCGCGTCCTCGATGCGGTGCTTCAGCTGCTGCACCTTGGGCCACGGCGCATCGATGTCGGCCGCGTTGCTGATCACGGTGATGCCGCGCTCGATGCGGCGGCCGCTGGCTTCCTGGTTGCTGGCCCAGAAGCATTCGCCACGGTTGAAGTCGGCGGCGATCAGGTTGAACGGTGCGTAGCCCGACAAGGCCATGCGTGGCCAGAAACGGTCCGAGGTCTGCTGGCCTTCCAGCCAGGCCGGCACGATCAGGCCGCGCGACGGGCCGTCGCTGACCGCGGGGCCACCAGGCCGGCGGACGTTGGTCACCAGCGCAAAGCGGCCCTGGGCGGTCAGGCCCATCCAGGTGCCGCCGCCGGCGAGGTCGCGTCCGCCAAGGATGGGCTGGGTGCCACCGTCAGGCGTCCACCAGCCCAGGCGCGCGGCCGGGCGGTTGAAGAATTCGTCTCGATTGGCGGCCACCACCAGTGGGAAGCGGCGGCTGGCGTCCAGGGCCAGGGCGGCTAGGCACATGGTTCGAACACTTCAAGGTGGCGCGGGCCTTGCAGCCACGGCGCCAGCGCGGCGCCGAGCGTGTGTTCGATCGCCGCCGGCAGGGCTGCCGCCTGGTCGGCGGGCCAGTCCAGCGCGGCGCGGTAGGTTTCGAGCAAGGTCATCTGCGGGGGGCTATCGGGCGATGCGGACGAAGACGGCCGCTGCATCAGCGAGGCGGCGAGCCCGGGATGGGCGTCGCACAGCGCGCGCTGGCCCTCGCGCGCCGCGGCCACCGCAGTGGCCAGGTCGTCGAGGTGCACTCGATAGTAGATGAACCACCAACGCTCGGCGGGGCTGCCAAGCGGGTGCGAAGCGGACAGGTGAGACATCGTTCGCAGCCGGCCGCGCTTTTGCTCGCCGCCGACTGTCGCTCAGCCCTGGTCGACCGGCAAGGGGTAGGGCAGTGGCTGCAATGCCAGCGCCGGGCCGTCGGCCGCGCCGAGGTGGAACGCTCCGGGCCCTTGCGCCAGCGCCAGCTTGACCTCGACCAGACCCAGTTGCGCGCCATCGGGGCTGTGGCCCGCCAACGCCACCAGCCCGGCGGGCTGGCCGGGGTCGGTGTCGTGAAAGACCTCTTGCCCGGCGGCCATGGCTGGCTCGCTGGCCGGCAACGCCAACAGCATCGCGCGGCGCTTCAGCGTGCCGCGGTACTGGCTGCGGGCCACCACCTCCTGGC
>NZ_JBFUGE010000953.1:0-1693 GCF_056403075.1 Ideonella sp. P3_A4
GTCAATGGACTGTTCAAGTGCTCGAAAGCGCAGACGGTCAGGTTCTTGGCCGAAGTACTGAAGACCTGTTCTTTGCAGCAGCAGTCTGCCCAGTTAGGGCCATCAAACTCACACTCGAATCCGGAGAAGTTGTCGACGGTGATAGCGAAATCATCAAGGCCTACTTGAAGCTAGGCCACAAGGCATAGGTGGCTCCACTCCGCGCAGAGAAGCCACCTGGTCACGCCCTTCACACTTTCAATGCGCTCGTCAGCTATTCCAATCACAGAAGGTCGTCGCCAGAAGAGCGCACCTGTCAGCGCGTGGCCTAACCCCTCCGTCAAGGGGACGTCTTGCGCCAGGGCGCAAGCCGCCCCTTACGTCGAACGTTAGGCGTCAAGATGCAGTTCCTCGTGGCCCTCTTCGTCGCCGCAGCATCTTCTGTGCCGGCGTTCGCGCTCAGCTACTACCTTGTGTCCGGGAGGGGAAAGTCGATAACCACGGTATGGGCCGGCTTCCTGCTCAATGCTCCGGTCATCGTGCCGATCTACTTTGTCGGGGCACTTGTCTTTGGGGCAGCTCTCTGGTTCTCTCTCAAGGCTTTCAATCTTCTTTCATTGCCCGCTGTACTCGTCGGGTCGGTGGTACCAGTCTTGCTTCTCGTGTTCGGGCAATCCGCGCTGCGCGGCGAGCTAGGTCCAGATCTTCCTCTTGTGTTGTTCGCCCTTGAGCTGCCCTGCATCATCATGGCCCTAGTCCTGTGGTTCGTGGCTAGCCGCCCAAGTCTCAATCTGTTGTGAAGCTCACTTCCACGCCCAGCGTCACAGCGGTTTCTACCGTGACGCCTAACCCCTCCGTCAAGGGGACGTCCCGCAAGCGGGCCGCCCCTTACGTCGAACGTTAGGCCTCAAATGCTTCGCACGCTTTCGTTGGTCTCTTTCACCATGCTGGCCAGCCCGGTGTTCGCATTGCAGTCAGAAGTGGTGCCATGGGCGAGCATTCAGACACACGGCAACATTACACGAGCCACGGCTAACATAGGCATCGTCCCCGTTACCGTCACGGTCGATATTCTCGAATGCGAGATCCAAAGTTTCACCCTTTCCGTTGGCAGCGAAACGATCGCCATGCCTCCTGTGGCCATGGCATCTGGTGCCTGTCCCAGACCGGCCAATATCAAGCTTCTCTACTATTCTTGCTGCTACGCAGTAGTGCCGTCCTTCAAAGCGGAAGACGAGCGGTTGTATCTTGATCTTCTTGTTCCGTTGGCGGGCGCCGCAGACTTAGCGGGTCAAGACCCTCGAGTATGGTTCAGCTTCACTTACAAGCCGGGCACACTTCGCCTTCAATGGCCCCCGGAACAGCCGTGAGGCCTAACCCCTCCGTCAAGGGGACGTCCCGCAAGCGGGCCGCCCCTTACGTCGAACGTTAGGCCTGCATTGCCGGATACCACACTTCCCACCCTCCACTCATGCGTCGGCTGATGACTTCCCTACTCCGAACACTTGTCATGCTCGCTGGAACTCTTGCCCAGAGCGGTTACGCTCTCACCACCGAAGAGGCCAAGTCTCGCGCGACGAATGAGTTGGCGCAGTGCGCCGCCCTCCACTTTCAGCGAAGCGTCATTCTCGACAACATGGGGAAGGCGGGAAACCCTGATGCCGCCAAGGCAGCGCCAGAGGCTCTGCAAACCTTTGAGCGGTCCATGATTCGC
>NZ_JBFUGE010000954.1:0-1692 GCF_056403075.1 Ideonella sp. P3_A4
CGTCACCTTCTGGCTGACGCAAGCATCGCTCGCTGCCGTTGCGCTGATGCACGGCATGGCGCTGCAAACCGGCCTCGGCGCCGAGGGCGCTGCCGCATCGGTCTACGGCATGCAAGGCCTGGTGGTCTCTGACCCGATGGGCCACATGCTGGCTCTGTGCGCCGCGCTGGCGATGATGCTGACGCTGGCCTACGCCGGCCCGTACGTTGGCGATCGTGAGCTGCTGAAGGGCGAGTTCTTCACGCTGGCGATGTTCGTGCTGCTGGGCATCTCGGTGATGATCTCGGCCAACAACTTCCTGGTCATCTACGTTGGCCTCGAATTGATGAGCTTGTCGCTGTATGCGCTGGTGGCGCTGCGGCGCGACAGCGCGCTGGCGACCGAGGCGGCGATGAAGTATTTCGTGCTGGGTGCGCTGGCCAGCGGCTTCTTGCTTTACGGCATGTCGATGATGTACGGCGCGACCGGCTCGCTCGTCCTGTCCGAGGTGCTGTCTGCCATCGCCAAGGGCCAGGTCAACCCGACCGTGCTGACCTTCGGCGTCGTCTTCATCGTCGCCGGCCTGGGCTTCAAGCTGGGCGTCGTGCCGTTCCACATGTGGGTGCCTGACGTGTACCAGGGCGCGCCTACGGCCGTCACGCTGATGATCGCCGGTGCGCCCAAGCTGGCCGCCTTCGCGATCGCGATCCGCCTGCTGGTCGAGGGCCTGTCCGGCCTCGCGCACGACTGGCAGCAGATGCTGATCGTGTTGTCGGTGATGTCGATGGTGATCGGCAACCTGGCCGCCATCGCGCAGACCAACCTGAAGCGCCTGTTGGCCTTCTCGGCGATCGCGCAGCTCGGCTTCATGCTGCTGGGCCTGACGCCGACGGTGATCGACGCGAACACCTTGTCGGCGGCCAACGGCTACAGCTCGGCGATGTTCTACGTCGTCACCTATGTGCTGACCACGTTGGGCACCTTCGGCCTGGTGATGTACCTGTCGCGCGCCGGTTTCGAAAGTGACGAGATTTCGGACCTGGCCGGCTTGGCCAAGCGCAGCCCGTGGCTGGCCGGCGTGATGACGGTCTTCATGTTCTCTCTGGCTGGCGTGCCGCCGATGGTGGGCTTCTATGCCAAGTTCGCGGTGCTGCAGTCGCTGGTGGTGACCAACGACCCCGGCTACATCACGCTGGCCGTCGTGGCAGTGTTGCTGTCGATGATCGGCGCCTACTACTACCTGCGCCTGGTCAAGGTGATGTACTTCGACGAGCCGGCGGCTGGTTCCGTGCCGGTCGAGTCGCGGGGTGGCGTTGGCGCTTTGCTGGCTTGCAACGGCGCTGCGGCGCTGGTGCTGGGCGTGTTGCCAGATGGCCTGATGGCGTTGTGCCGCGACGTTGTCGTGCGCGCACTCGCCAGTTGAGCGCTCGACAGAGCGCCGGGCGGTAGTTCATGTCGCAGGCCGTGTCGGTCTGGCTGGTGCTGGCGGTGGCGGCGATCACCGCCAACCTGCCGTTCATCAACGAGCGTCTGTTTGCCGTCGGACCGCGCCTGCAGCCGGCCAAGGCCTTTGGTTGGCGCCTGCTTGAACTCGTGGTCTACGCTGTGTTGACCTGGGGTCTCGGCAGTGCGCTGGAGGCCTCGATCGGCCAACGCGCTCCGCAAGGCTGGGAGTTCTACGCCGCCGGCACTTGCCTGTTCATCACGCTGGCC
>NZ_JBFUGE010000955.1:0-1683 GCF_056403075.1 Ideonella sp. P3_A4
CACAAAAATCCGCGGCATATGCTGTGCCCGCGAGCGGGCCTCAGTCGTCGGCCGAAGCGCTCCAGCGGTCCCAGTCGGCCAGCTGGCGCCGGTCGCGCTTGGTGGGCCGCCCGTGCTCGATGGTCTGGGCCGGCTCCACGCCCTGGCGCCGGGCTTCGCGGGCCGCCTCGCGTGTGGCCAGGCTGGCGGCCGTTTCGGCGTACAGCTGCTGGGCCACCGGGGCCGGGCCGCGCAGATCGCTGACGCCCAGCACTTCCACGGTACGGGCGGGCAGGCCGGGCTCGCGCACGGTCAGCTCGTCGCCCACGCGCACGTCGCGCGAGGGTTTGGCGGCCTGGCCGTTGACGTCGACACGGTTCTTGCCGATGGCTTCGACGGCCAGCGCGCGGGTCTTGTAGAAGCGCGCCGCCCAGAGCCATTTGTCCAGGCGGACCGGCGCTGCACTGAGCTTGGGTTCCTTCACGGCCCGGATTTTCGCTCAACGCGGCGGCACTGCCAGCGGCAAACGCACAGTCGCGTCCAGGCCTTCGACCGTGCCATGGTTGACACGGTTCTCCAGCTCGATCTGCCCTCCCAGCGTGGCAACGATCTCATGGCAGATCGCCAGACCCAGGCCCGAGCCGCTGCGCGCGCTGCCGGCCGCAAAGGGCTGGAACAGGCGCTGGCGCTGCTCGGCGTTGATGCCGGCGCCGCTGTCGGACACGGTGAGCGCGGCGTGATGGCGGTCGGCCAGCAGGTGAATGGCCAGCCGCCCGCCGACCGGGCCATGCTTGATGGCGTTGTGGATCAGGTTGCGCGATAGCTCGCGCAGCGCCCATTCGTGTGCGTGCACCGGCGCGGGCTGGGTCTCGATGTCGAAGTCGAGCTGGTGTTCGACGATCAGCGCCGACAGGTCGAGCGCGACCGCGCGCACGATCTCGGCCCAGTCAAGCGCTTTGGCATCGGCCTGCTGGCGGATCTGCTCGACCTTGGCCAGTGCGAGCATCTGGTTCGCCAGCGTGGTTGCGCGGTCGACGGTGTCGCCGATCTCGCTCAAGGCCTGCTCGGGGGCCACATCGCCGCGCTGGGCCGACTGCACCTGGGTCTTCAACACTGCCAGCGGCGTGCGCAGCTGGTGCGAGGCGTCGCGGACGAAGCGCTTCTGGTGGTCCAGCAGATGGCTCAGGCGGCCCATCAGGTGGTTGGTGGCCGCGACCAGCGGCTGCAGCTCGCGCGGCACGCCGTCGTCTTCCAGCGGGGCCAGGTCGCCTTCGGCGCGGGAGCGCAGGCGCAGGCTCAGCTCGCGCACCGGGCGTGTCGCGCGCTGGACGACGAACACCACCACGCCGGCGATCAGCAGCAGCATCACGGCCTGGCGCCACAGCGTGTCCAGCAGCAGGCTGCGGGCCAGCGTTTCGCGCAGCTCCAATGTCTCGGCCACCTGGATCGTCGCCATGCCCTGGCCGTCGGCCCAGGTTACCGGCTGCAGCAGCACCGCCACGCGCACGSGGGTGCCCTGGTAGCGGTCGTCGTAGAAGTCGACCAGCGCGGCGTAGGGCCCTTTTTGCGGCAGCTTGCCATGCCAGGGGGCAAGTGCTTTGAAGCCAGAGACAGTCTCGCCATCGAAGCCAGTGACGCGGTAGTACAGGCGGCTGCGGTTATCGGCCTCGAACGGCTCCAGCGCCGAGTACAGCAGTGTCGACT
>NZ_JBFUGE010000956.1:0-1677 GCF_056403075.1 Ideonella sp. P3_A4
CGTCCGGGTTCAAGCGAACCGGTGTGATGCCGAAGTTGTCTTCGATCGGGGTATCACCCTCTTCGATTTCCAAGCCCAATCGGCGCCATGTCGCGCGAGCGGTTCGCCAGTCGCGCAGCGCCGTGGCGGCGATGGCCAAGTTCCAGTTCGACGACTCATCGCTCGGGTCCAACCCGACCGCTTGCCGGTTGTGCTCGAAAGACTCTTGCCAGCGGCTCTGGTACTTGTAGATCAAGCCCATGTTGTAGTGCGTCTCTGGCCGCGCCGGGTCAAGCACCAACGCTTCTCGATACATGGCCAAGGCGGCCTCGCCGTCTTCGAGCGCCTGCGCTTGCTCGTGAAGCGCTGCCGCGCGCTGTCGGTTCGTCTCGCTCATTCTTCTGGCCCCCTCGCAGTTTCGGAGACGGTGATTGTCGGGCCCYGCGTGTTTACGAACGGCCTTCCTCGTGTCGCTGCGAGCCCGGGGGCTCGAAGGCCGCCGATTCCAGCGCCTACCGGCTGGCACCTATGCGGCGGTCCGCAAAAACCAGATCCTCGCAGTTCGTGGGCGACTGCAAGGCCCTGAGCTGACAACCTAGCCAAGGCTTTTCAAGTCACTCACCACACGTCTCCCTCCGGCATGGCTTTCGTCAGGTGACTTCAGCCGCTAGACGCATGACCATGTCTCACGCGGTATCTGTGCCCGGGCGGGAGCCCGCTGCGCCACGCCCGCGGGACTTGACGGAGAACATCGTGCCGAAGCCACCTACGCCAAAGCTGGAGGTCACAGTCTCAAGGTCTGAGAAGAGCCTTGTGTTCAGAGAAGTCAACGGGACCACCGTGACCCAGCTTCTGACCATGATGTCTAGTCAACGACTTCTCGCCGCCTTCCCAAATGGGGTATACAACGCCGAACGCTGATTGCAAGTTCAGCAACCGGGGCAGGCGCCGCGTGACACCTGCCGGCAAGCCTTCAGGGAGACCACAATGCCAAGCGTCCGTCATACAGCAAGTGCTGTTTCTCGCCTGACCCCGGGCAGCTTGGTCGTGGAGCCGGGCCTCGTGGGACAACGATCGCTCCCCTCCGTATCGACACAGCTGAGAACGGAAGATCTCAGGCAACGCGTGTGCCCCCACACCAACGTGTGGGGTCTAGCCAGGGCGTCTGGAAATGTACAGAACAATGACGTTAGCGCGATTGTGGGGTTGACTTGGGCGCTGCAAGGGGACTCGTCCTTCGCTGTGCCTCCTCGCGTGGCCAAGACTGGCGCGAGACACCAGAACCTGATCGGAAGGCGGAACAACCCGGCCGCCCACACTCTGCCCTGCAACATCACTCTGAATGGCAGGCAGATGACGAGCTTCGTGCGCTCCAGAAAGGCGAAGGACGGGATCGCTCGCATCTTCGGGAACGTCTTCCTGGGCTGCGAGAAGGAGTGGGACGACGCGGTGCTTGCCGCCCTTGTCAACGAGGCCGACGAAGAGGTGGAGCATTTCGACGCCGAGACTGGCTCCGCGGCCGCATTCCTCGAGTCGGTACAAACCGCAGTGAAAGAGTGCAATTGGAGCGGCGCCGGGCGTTCGCCAGTGTCCCAGGTGCAGTTGGCTTCGTTGATCGAGTACATCGACAAGAGCGTCTGGAGGCCCAAGGCAGCACTGGCCTATGAATTCGCATGGACCCGAGTGCAGAGCAGACGC
>NZ_JBFUGE010000957.1:0-1676 GCF_056403075.1 Ideonella sp. P3_A4
GCTTACACCTGCGCCGGTGCGTCGAGCGGTTCCGGCCTGCCGGTGCAGAACATCGACCTCGCGTCGTTTTTCAAGCCGGAGGATTCGAAGTGCAAGGAGGCCTTCTCGCCGGCGATGGCGCTGGTCAAGGCCAAGGCCAATCACGCGGTCACCGGCAGCTCCAGCGGCAGTGCGCAGGCCCTGCCCGGTGGCAAGCTACGGGTGCGAACCAGCAACAGCACCAGCAACAACGGCGAGGTCGGTGGTGCCATCGCCGGCTTCACCGAYGTGTTGATGATCGACGCGCCCGGGCTGACCAACACCTCCGGCTGGCTGTACTACCGCGTCAAGGTCAAGGGCACGCTCGAAACCCATGGCCTGAGCGGCGCGACCTTGTTCCGCATCCTGCCGCTCGTCCCGCACCTGCCCACCGGGTGGAAGGATTGGTCGGCGCAGACCGACTGGTCGTTGCCCGACGTCGTGCTCAACGTCGACGAAACGGCCATCGTGTACGCGAGCTTCGTCTTCGGCCAGCCCTTGAACCTGACCACTACCGCGTGGGCGATCTCCAGTGGCGGCAACACCCACGGCACCGTGGCCTTCGACGCGAAGGACTCGATCCGCCTGAAGGGCGTGGACCACATCACCACCTACGAAGGTGCGCCGGTCACCAACTACACCTTGAGCTCGCAGGCCGGGCTGAATTGGTGAGTCGAGGGCCGGGCCGCTTGTGGAGCGGCCGGTAGGTCGAGTCAGGGAGGCAGCATGAAATCGATCAAGACGTTGGCCGCGGCATGGCTGTTGGCCGGACTGACCGCGGTGCCTTTTGGCGCAGCCCGGGCCGAAGACAGCCGTGCCGCAGTCGAGACCCGTTACCGGCAGGCGCATGCCTTGGTGGGCGACGAAGGCCGGGCTCCTTTCGATGCGAAGCTGGCCAAAGGGCCGGATGGGAACTTCTACGGCACCACTCAGTTCGGCGGTGCGCAGGGCGGTGGCACCGTTTTTCGCATGACGCCCGAGGGCGACACCCAAGTGCTGCACGCCTTCGTCGACGAGGGCGGCGAGGCGGTGCCGTCGGGCCTCACCTGGGGCCTGGATGGCCACTTCTACGGTGTCACCACTTTTGGCGGCAGCGACAACTTTGGCAGCTTCTACCGCATGACCTTGGACGGTGAGGTGACTGTCCTGTATTCGTTCAAGCTGGATCAGGACGTGCCCAATATCTGGCCGGCGCATGGCCTGATGCTGTCAGGCGACGGCCGCTTCTACGGAGTCACACGTGGCACGGTCTATGGCATCACGCCGGCCGGTGAGGCGACGGTGCTGCACCGCTTCGAGGAGAAGCAAGGGAGCTCTCCCAACGGAGGCTTGATCGAGGACGACGCCGGCAACCTGTACGGAACGACCGGCTCCGGCGGCGCGTTCGGTCACGGCGTGGTCTATCGGCTGACCAAGTCGGGCGTGTTGACGGTCCTGCATTCGTTCGCCGGCCACCGCGCCGATGGTGCTTCTCCTCGCGGTGGTTTGGTGCTGTTGGACAACATGCTCTACGGCGTCACGGGGACGGGCGGGCAGCACCGACAGGGCACGGTGTTTCGCCTGTCGACGGAAGGCGGTGACTACCAGTTGCTGTACTCCTTCAAGTCCGCAAAGGGCGCGCCGTACTGGCCCTCCTCAGGCTTCATCCTGGCTCCGGA
>NZ_JBFUGE010000958.1:0-1675 GCF_056403075.1 Ideonella sp. P3_A4
GTGGCAAGGCGATCGTTGCTGCCTCCCAGGACAAGTTGCTTCGATTCGACGTCCCAGCGCAAGAAGCGCAGGGCTCCTTCGACACGCCAGCGACAACGCTGGTCAGCTTCAAGTTCGAAATCACGGCGTTGGGCCATGCGCCGGACGAATCCGGAGTATTTGTCGCATTGGCAGATGGCAGCCTCACGCACGTGGATGCTGCCCGTGGGCGTCGACTCGACACGCGTCCGCCCGACGGATCGACACCCGTCATCGCCCTGACCTTGCTCGGCGACGGGTCTCGTCAGGTGGTGTCGGTGGACAGCGAGGGCGTGCTCGCGGCCTGGCAGGTCGATGACTCCGGCAAGCTGGTGCGGCACCGCAACTTGGACTACAGCGCGGACGAGAACGCTGCGATGATCGTGGCCGTCCCCGGATCCGATCATGTGCTGGTTGGCGGTGGAGATTCGGTGGTTCGAGAGTGGCCCATCAAACCCAGATCGGTCGATTCGGCCATCAGTGAGTACCCGCCCAGTGTCAGCGACCGAGTCTCGGATCCCGTGTCGACGGGAGGCTCGGTACGCGTGGCTGCCTGGGAAGACGGCAAGCTCAGCATCCGCGATGTGCAAACCGGGGCGAAATCTGCGGCATGGGATGTTGGCGTCCTGGGTGACGTGTTGTCGCTGGCCCTCAGCCCCAAGGGCCGGTATGTGGCCCTGGGGACTCGAACCAACGGCCTCACCGTGTGGGCGCTTGATTCGTCACAGTCTCCGCGGGAGATCTTCAGGACTCGAGCGGGTGGGGCAGAACTGCTCACCTTCTCCAGCGACGAATCGTTGCTGGCTGCTGCGGGCGGCCAGGGTGACGTGACTCTGTATCGCGTGGCCGCCACGTCGGTTCAACCCTTGAAGCGTCTGCAGGACGCGCCGGGGGTCACCGCGCTGGCGTTCAGTGCCGATGGGCGACTGGCGGTGGGCACCTCCAATGGATCCATTACCTGGTTCCGTCCGAGCCGAGGCGATTGGGCGAAATGCGACTGGAATGTGCCGACCAACTCGCGAGTGACCGCGTTGAACTACCTCGGAAATGGACATGAACTGCTCGTCGCGGTCGAACTTCAGTCGACCACCGAGCGCATGGGCGAGCTCGCGCTGCTCGATGCCGATTGCCGCAAGGCGAGCTTGTCAGACCGCGTGACAGTTCAACGGCCACTGCGCCGACTCGATTCGAGTGAAGACGGTGTCTTCATAGCAGGAGCCACCTCCAATGGCRACCTGTCCATTTGGAAGCGCGACGTCAGTTTGGATTCCCTCAAGCCGGCCTTCTGGCCCATCTATTCGTTTCGCCAGCGAATTAACGACCCATTGAACGATGTCGTAGAGACCGGCATGAGCTACTCGCGCGAGAAACCTCACCGAGTGTGGCTGGTGAGGCCATCTGGCGTCGCAAGAAGCTGGGTGGCACCGCAAGAGTGGATGCCATTCCTGTGCAACCAACTGGCCGGAAAAGCATTGACCGACGATGAGTGGCGGCCTTACCGCGACGCGGTCGGCGATCCGCCAGCCCTGTGCCGACAAGGGAAGACCTCGCCATGAAACGCCATCAAGCCATCGCCACCTTCTGCAGCCTGATTTGCATTGGAGCGGTTGGCGTCGGCTTTGCCGAGCCGGAGGCACAGACTCCGATGGTCAACATG
>NZ_JBFUGE010000959.1:0-1671 GCF_056403075.1 Ideonella sp. P3_A4
ATGGAACCGTGGTGGCGGGCCTGCGCGCGGCATGCCATGGACGGTGCTTGCAGGGGGCGGTGGTGCCTCCGGGCGCAGGCCCCATTCGCGGTTGCCACCACGCCGCCTGAGCACCACGGTGTTGATGCGGATGCCCTTCGCGCCCCGCGACCGCGCCCCGCGAGCGTGGGCCGGAGAACGGGGGCACCGCCGCCCCCTGCCGCCACGACCTCTGAAGGCTGAGCGCGGGTGTCGCTTAGGGCTCGGGAGCGTCGCAGGCGTGAGGGGGCTCTCATCTCAACGCGCCGCCGGCGCGTACCACTTCGCAAACCCAGCCTGGATGCGCTGCGCCGCGTCCTTCGGTGCCATCTTGCCGTTCAGCACCTGCGAGTCGACCGTCCACAGCTCGTTTTCCATGCTCGGCTCGCCGCGGCTCAGGATCTGCGCGTTCAAGCGGATGGTCGACTTGCACTGCGCGCGCCAGCCGATCATCTGCTTGGCCACCGGGTCCTTCACCTCGACTGCGTGCTTGGACAGCGTGAAGAAGCCGGTCGCCTTGTTGGTGTACAGCTCGGCGAACTCCTTCGAGGCCAGCCAGCCTAAGAACACCTTTGCATCAGCCTTGTTCTTGCTCGCGCTGTTGATGCCCATGCCGATGTCGGTGTGGTCAGACAGGTAGCAGCCGTCGCCTGCTTTGCGCACCGGCGGCGGGAAAGCCGCGAATTCGAGCGACGGTTCTTTTTGATAGAACGCGATGTCCCACGATCCCGTCGGCACGATCGCAGCGCGGCCTGAGGCGAACAGGTTTTGCGAGTCGCCATAGGTCTGTGCCTGATAACCCTTGGGCAGGTAGTTGGACCAGCGCGCCATCGTGGCCCACACGTCTACGAACTCGGCGTCGGTGAACTTCTTCTTGCCCTCGATCAGGCCGCGGCGGCCCTCTTCGCCCTTCCAGTAGTTGGGGCCGATGCCGGTGAAGACGATCTGGTTCGTCTCCCACTGGTCTGCCGTGCCCAGTGCCAACGGCGCGATCTTGCCGGTGGCCTTGATCTTGTCGAGCGCGGCGAAGAATTCGGCCTCGGTCGTCGGCGGGGTCAGGCTCAGTTCCGCAAAGATCTTCTTGTTGTAGAAGAAGCCGTGGATCACCGAGGCCATCGGCATGCAATAGGTGGCCTTGCCGTCGTCGGTCTGCCAGGCCACCTTGGCCGAATCGGGGAAGTTCGCGAGGCCCGGCTCTCCGTCCAGCCTGTCGAGCCGGCCCTTCTTGAACAGGTCGAGCGACACATCGAACGGCCTGCAGGTGACCAGGTCGCCCGCGCTGCCGGCGGCCAGTCTTGCGGTCAGCACCGAGTTGTATTCGGGCGGCGCGGTCGGCGCAAACTTCACCGTGATGCCAGGGTGGGCCTTGGTGAACGCAGGCAACAGCACCTCGTCCCACAGTGCCTTGTCGTCGGTGCGCCAGCTTTCGATGATCAGCTGGCCGGCAAAAGCGGGCAGGGTGCAGGCGGTGAGGGCCAAGGCGGCCATGACGGTGTGTGTGGTCTTCATTCGCGTGTGTCTCCTCTGTTCAAAGCGGGGCGTTCCAGGCGCGCGCAGCGCCGCCGTCCATCAAGTGGCGTGCGCGGATCCGGCTTTGCCGGTCCGCTGCGCGAGCCCCCTCGGGGGGCAGGCCCCGGAAGGGGCCGTGGGGGC
>NZ_JBFUGE010000960.1:0-1668 GCF_056403075.1 Ideonella sp. P3_A4
GTCGAAGCCTGGTCCACGGGGCGGACCGGCGTGTTCGCCGTGCCGACGAGCGGGCTGTTGACCCCGGCGGCGCCAAAGTCCAAGGGCAGCAGTGGCGACTGGGAAAACGAGATTCACCCCAACAAGTCGGGCTGGCGCAAGTTGTCGAAGGTGTGGGTCCGGGAGATTCGATCCGTGCTGGGGGTCTAGAGCGACAGTGCGCCTCACGGGGCGAACGTCGCGTGCGTCACTACCCCAACCGCGGCCATGAAAAAAGCGGGCACTCGGCCCGCTTGTTGACGTGCGTTGACGGCGTTCGGCGTCAGGCCTGGAACGCGCGCTGGCGCCAGTCGGAAAGCACCTGCGTCCAGGACTCGCTGAGGCCGCCCTCTTCCTTGAGGACTGCCTTGGCGGGTGCTTCGTCGTCGGTCCAGGCCCAGGTCCAGCGGGCGCGGCCGTCTTCTTGCACCTTGGCTTCGAAGAAGCCTGCCAGGAGGTTGGCCGTCTGCGCGTCGCCCACCTCCGCTCTGAAGCTGTCGGCGTCGTAGGTGACGATGTTGCAACCGCTCTCCAGGCAGTAGCTGGCCAGGCTGAACCAGCGGGCGGCCAAGGGTTGTTGATGGTGGACGGCAAGCAAATCGGTTTCTGTCATGGCCCGATTGTCCGCCACGGCGCGATTGCCCTTAGAACCGCAAGTGTGGTAGGCGCTTGGGCGGGCGAAGCGGCAGCCCCGTCGTGATGTCGCACGGATCGTCMCCGAGACACCACACCGGCGGCCGGTCTGAGCGAGACCCGTGCTCGGCGTCACGCAAAATGCACCGATGAAATCCCCCAAACGCCTGCAGGCGCTGATTGACGAAGGCCTGGTCGACAGCGTGCTGCGGCAGCTCAAGAGCGGCAAGGAAGCCGATGTCTACGTGGTGATGTGCGGCGGCGAGGTGCGCGCTGCCAAGATCTACAAGGAAGCCACCAACCGCAGCTTTCGCCAGGCGGTGGACTACACCGAGAACCGCAAGGTCAAGAACACCCGCCAGGCCCGCGCCATGGCCAAGGGCACGCGCTACGGCCGCGAGCAGCGCGAGGCCGCGTGGCAAAGCGCCGAGGTGGACGCGCTGTACCGCCTGGCAGCCGCCGGGGTGCGCGTGCCACGCCCCTACAACTTTCTCGAAGGCGTGCTGATCATGGAGCTGGTGTCCGACGCCGACGGCCAGGCAGCACCGCGGCTGGGCGAGCTGCCGTTCACGGCCGACGAGGCCCGCGCCCACCACGCCACGCTGATCAGCGAGGTCGTGCGCATGCTCTGCGCGGGCGTCGTCCACGGTGACCTCTCGGAGTTCAACATCCTGATGGCCGCCGACGGGCCGGTGGTCATCGACCTGCCGCAGGCGGTGGACGCCGCGGGCAACAACCACGCCCTGCGCATGCTGATGCGCGACGTCGACAACCTGCGCAGTTTCTTTGGCAGGTTTGCGCCAGAGTTGCTGAAAACCCAGTACGGGCCCGAGATCTGGAGCCTCTATGCCGGCGGGCTGCTGGATCCGGCCACTCCGCTGACAGGCCACTATGAACACAAACCCGGCGCGGTGGACCTGGAAGGCGTGATGCGCGAGATCGAGGATGCGCGGCTGGAAGAAGAGGCCTATCGCCTGCGTATGGCGTAGCTGCAGGCGCCGCAGCCGCGAGCGGAGC
>NZ_JBFUGE010000961.1:0-1666 GCF_056403075.1 Ideonella sp. P3_A4
CCAGAAGGCCACGCAGCCGCACACCGGGCAGAAGTGGAACTCGATGGCCTTGCCCCTGAGGTAGGCCTGGGTCTTGCCGGAGACCTTGATGCCCTCATCGACGTAGTCGTAGGCCCAGAGGACGCCGTAGCGTCGACATACCGTGCAGTTGCACGCCGTGGCTCCGTCGGGTTGGCCGTCAAACGTCCACTGAACTGCACCACAGTGACATGAACCTTGAATCATGGCTGTCCTGCCTCCGTTGGATTGCACAGCCAGGCGATTGAGAAGGACCATGACGTCACGTTACTGTCACATGGGCCGACTCGAGCTTGAGTGCATCGGCCGAAATATCGCCGATTTTGAGAGCGAAGACCACTGCATGAACAGAAGCCTGGTTCGCCGCGCGACCTGCGTCGGGTCGGCGCCGGAGACAGGCGCACCGTGAATGTCGCACCGGTCTCGTGCGCGATGTCACCTGCAGCGCACGAGACCGGTCGAGTCCACCTGGCTGTTGATCAGTCGATCAAGCAGTTTGGCGTGCGCGCCTTCCACGAACTTCCGCCACGTCAATGACGCCCTCGGCGACTTCTTGTGCCTGCTGAGCAAACGCGTCGTGTCCCTGCCGCATCGTCACCATCCAGCCCTGGCTGACTTCGGTCAGGAACTCGGTGTAGTTCTTCAGCATCCCCTGCATCAGGTGAGCGAAGGCACCAGACTGCATGAGCTTCATCGCAGACTCGCTGGCCTGCTGGAAAAACTGGCTCGCATTCGCGGTGGATTGCGTTGTGACCTCGGGTGAGGTCGTGAATTGGGTGAGCAGATCCATATTGGCCTGCGCCAGTTTCACGAAAGGCTGGGCTTGAATTTGCATGACGTTGTCTTGCATGGTGAATCCTTTGGGAAACGCGGGTGGGGCGAACAGCGGGCGATGTCCATCCGTGTCGCAGCTGCCGCATCTTGGCGACTGCCATGCACATTGCTGCTCACGCAGGGCTGAAGGACACCCAATGGCTGCCGGGCGATGCATGTCTGTGCAAAGCAAGACATGTCGACCCAGTATGGCAGTTCGCATAACCCTACGGAGTGATTCTTGCAATAGAGCGCAACCCACCTGATTTCACCGCACGGCCCCAGAATCACCCAGATGAAGAAACGATTGCGAACTTCCTCTGTCTGGGCCAAGGCGTTCGAGCGCAGCTTCGTGGCCATGACCCGCACAGCGACCCAGTCTGGGACCCGTGCCCTGACGCGGGCGCTCAAGCCCGCCGTGGCTCGGCGCACCCCTCCACCTGGGGCCGGCGCGTGGATACCGGGTGTCGCCATCGGTTCAACCGGTGTCAGAAGATTCAGGCTGTATCGCCCACCCGATGTGAAGATCGATGAGCGCTTGCCGTTGATGGTCATGCTGCACGGCTGCGATCAGGATGCGAATGCCTTCGCGGCCAGCACGCGCATGAACCGCATCGCGATGCGCGAGCGGTTCATGGTGCTCTACCCAGAACAGGACCGTCTGGCCAATGCCCGCGGCTGCTGGAACTGGTTCGACACCGGCACCGGGCGCGCCTATGGGGAAGCGGCGCTGATCATGAAGGCCATCGACCAGGTGTGCCTGCTGCAACCGGTGGACAGGGTACGCGTGGCCGTCGCCGGATTGTCGGCGGGGGCGAGCATGGCGGCCTTGCTC
>NZ_JBFUGE010000962.1:0-1665 GCF_056403075.1 Ideonella sp. P3_A4
CCGTGAAGATGGACGACGGCCGCGAGCTGCCGCTGTACAAGCTGGAAACCACCAGCGAATCGCACCCGTTCTACACCGGTCAGCAAAAGAGCATCGATACGCTGGGCGGCCGCGTCGAGAAGTTCCGCAACAAGTTCGCCCGCGTCGGCCTCAAGAAGTAATCTTGGGGGCTCACGCCCGGACGGAAAAGGCAGCCTCGGCTGCCTTTTTCTTTTTCCGCGGCCGTGTGCTTCCGCTCCCCGCAGCCTCGGGGCCGATTTCCGTCCGGCGAGCCCGGCTGCAATTCTTTTGCCGCCCACCGGCTGACCGCCTTCTGACCTTGGCATGATCCCGCCCGTGAACCAACCGACCCCTGCACTCGTCACCCAACGTGCGGCCGAGCGCCTGCCGCGGCTGGCATTGGTGATGTTCTGCGCGGCCTACCTGCTGCCTGGCCTTTTTGGCCGTGACCCTTGGCGCAACGCGGACTTGACCGCATTCGCCACGATGATGGGCATGGCCGAAGGCCGAACGCCCTGGTGGGCGCCGACGCTGGGTGATCTGCCGGCCGAAACGGCGCTGTTGCCGCACGCACTCGGCGCCATGTTCATCAAGCTGCTGGGCACCTGGATGGACCCGGCGCTGGCCGCCCGCCTGCCCTTTGCCGCCTTGCTGGCGCTGACGCTGGCACTCGTCTGGTACGCCACCTTCAACCTGGCGCGCACCGAAGCCGCACAGCCGGTGCCTTTCGCGTTCGGTGGCGAAGCCGATCCGATCGACTATGCCCGCGCGCTGGCCGACGGCGCACTGCTGGCGACGATTGCCACGCTGGGCCTGCTGCAGCTGGGCCATGAGACAACGCCCGAGCTGATGCAGCTGAGCGAGGTGGCGTTGTGGCTATGGGCACTGGCCGCAGCGCCCTACCGCTCGACTGCCGTGCGTGCCGCCCTGCTGCTCGCCTTGCCGGCCCTGGCCAGCAGCGGTGCGCCATCGATGGCCGTCGCGCTGGGTGCGATGGCGCTGGTGGTGATCCTGCGCTCCAGCTACGCCGAAGTGCGCTCGCTCTGGCCGTGGCTGCTGGCTTCGCTGGCGCTGGCTGTCGGCGTCGCCACACTGCTCGGGGCCTGGCAATCGAGGCTGAATGCACCCAGCCTCGCGGGCACCGGCCGGCTGTTGCTCTGGTTCCCTTGGCCGGCTTGGCCTTTGGCCTTCTGGACGCTGTGGCGTTGGCGTCAACATTGGTTGCGGCGGCACATCGCCGTGCCGCTGGTCACCGTGGTCGTCGGCGTCGTGGCCTGCATTGCGATGGGCGGCTCGGACCGGGCGCTGATGCTCGCGACGCCAGGGCTGGCCGTGCTGGCGGCCTTCTCGCTGCCGACACTCAAGCGCAGCGCCGGCTCCGCCATCGACTGGTTCTCGGTCTTCTTCTTCAGCCTGGCGGGCCTGGCGGTCTGGGTCATCTATCTGTCGATGCAGACCGGCRTGCCGGCCAAGCCGATGGCCAACATCCTGCGTCTGGCGCCTGGCTTCGTCCCGCGCTTTTCGYTGATCGAGTTGGTGGCGGCCGCGCTGGGCACGGTAGCTTGGCTGTGGCTGGTGCGCTGGCGCACCTCACGGAACCGCCACCCGCTTTGGAAGAGCCTGGTGTTGCCGGCCAGTGGCGTGGCACTGGCTTGGCTATTGACG
>NZ_JBFUGE010000963.1:0-1664 GCF_056403075.1 Ideonella sp. P3_A4
TCTTCACGGTTTCCTTGGTCTGCGCGCACGAGCGCGTGACGAACTTGAAGCCGTTGGACAAATCCACGAAACAGACGTCGCGGTAGTTGGGGTGAATGCCTTCTTTCATGGCGCAAGCCTCTCGCTGTGATCGTCGGCAGCCACGCGCGCACCATGCGCCGCACTTGCCAAAGCGGTATTCCGTAAGCGGAAAACCATAGATTATAGCCTAGCCTGGGAGGCGAACTGCAACCCAGGCGCCCGGCGATGGGCGTGAACCCGTCCGCGAGCAGGCGGTTTCGCGCTCGGGGCTCAACCCCCGCGACGCATCATGTCGAAGAAGTCGAGGTTGGTCTTGCTCGCCTTCATCTTGTCGAGCATGAACTCCATCGCCTCGATTTCGTCCATCGGGTAGATGAGMTTGCGCAGGATCCAGGTCTTTTGCAGGATCTCGGGCTTCAGCAGCAGCTCTTCGCGCCGGGTGCCTGACTTGTTGATCAGGATCGACGGGTAGACACGCTTCTCGGCCATGCGACGATCCAGGTGGATTTCGCAGTTGCCGGTGCCCTTGAATTCTTCGTAGATCACCTCGTCCATGCGCGAGCCGGTGTCGATCAGCGCGGTGCCGATGATGGTCAGCGAGCCGCCTTCTTCGACATTGCGCGCGGCGCCGAAGAAGCGCTTCGGGCGTTGTAGCGCATTGGCATCGACACCACCGGTCAGCACCTTGCCGGAGCTGGGCAGCACATTGTTGTAGGCGCGGGCCAGGCGGGTGATCGAGTCCAGCAGGATCACCACGTCCTTGCGCAACTCGACCAAGCGCTTGGCGCGCTCGATCACCATCTCGGCCACCTGCACGTGGCGKGCTGCCGGCTCGTCGAAGGTCGAGCTGATGACCTCGCCGCGCACAGTGCGCAGCATTTCGGTCACTTCTTCAGGGCGCTCGTCGACCAGCAGCACGATCAGGTGCACGTCCGGGTGGTTGGCAACGATGGCATGCGCCAGGTGCTGCATCATCACCGTCTTGCCGGTCTTGGGCTGCGCCACGAGCAGCGCGCGCTGGCCTTTGCCGATCGGCGCGATCAGGTCGATGATGCGGCCGGTGATGTTTTCTTCACCCTTGAACGCATCACGCTCGAGCTTGAACGCCTCTTTCGGGAAGAGGGGGGTCAAGTTCTCGAACATGATCTTGTGCTTGTTCTCCTCGGGCGTCAGGCCGTTCACGCGGTCGACCTTGACCAGCGCGAAGTAGCGCTCGCCGTCCTTCGGCACCCGCACTTCACCTTCGATCAAATCGCCGGTGTGCAGGTTGAAACGGCGGATCTGGCTCGGCGACAGGTAGATGTCGTCGGTCGACGCCATGTAGCTGGTGTCGATCGAGCGCAGGAAGCCGAAGCCGTCGGGCAGCACTTCCAGCACGCCGTCGCCGAACACTTGCTCGCCGGCCTTGGCGCGCTTTTTCATGATCGCGAACATCAGCTCCTGCTTGCGCAGGCGCGAGACGTTGTCGATCTCCAGTTCCTCGCCCATCTGGATGAGGGCGGAAACGTGGAGCGCCTTGAGTTCTGACAGATGCATCGACAAACACCCTTGGGGCAAACAGCCGCGTTGCGCCTTCAAATGCGCCGGGCCGGTTCGGTGGTGCCCAACCGCCGGGGATCACCGGCGCCTTGGGCGTATACCGC
>NZ_JBFUGE010000964.1:0-1660 GCF_056403075.1 Ideonella sp. P3_A4
TGCGCAGCAGCGCGTCCAGCTCCCAGACCAGCTTTTCCCAGCGGTCGAACAGCGTCGGCTCGCGGTAGGTCGACATCAACGGGTCACCACCACTGGCTTGGGTCGACTGGCGCTCGCGCCGCACGGTGGCCGCCTGTTCACTGTCGACCCAGGCGCCGCGTTCGAGCAGCATGACCAGTTGCGAGGCGCCCGTGATCACCTGGCCGGCGGCGAGCAACCGGCGGCCGGATTCGTCGTGCACGTGGAAGGGCAATGGCTGCCCGACGACGACCAAATCTCTGACAGTGACGAGCGGCGCGCGCTGCGCTTGACTCATGGGCTGGGCCCCTTGGCCCGTCGGTAACGAGCCCCGCTACTAGATGTAACCTATGTGGCGGTCTACGGCA
Source organism: Ideonella sp. P3_A4 (assembly GCF_056403075.1). NCBI lineage: Bacteria > Pseudomonadati > Pseudomonadota > Betaproteobacteria > Burkholderiales > Sphaerotilaceae > Ideonella > Ideonella sp. P3_A4. The sequence continues at coordinate 387 of NZ_JBFUGE010000964.1, forward strand.
AGCCTCAGCGCGGGCTGCTGCGCGCCGGCCTGGTCAACACCGTGGGGAAGCTCACGGGCAAAGTCAACGGAAAGTCGCGGCTGTAGTGCAGCCCACGGCTCTCATGGCGTACCAGTGCCGAACGCACGATCAGTTCGGCGCACTCCACCAGATTGCGCAGCTCCAGCAGATCGCGCGTGACTCGAAAGTTCGCGTAATAGTCGTCGATCTCGGTCCGCAGCAGCTCGATGCGGTGCAGCGCCCGCTCCAGCCGCTTGGTCGTGCGGACGATGCCGACGTAGTTCCACATCAGCAGGCGCAACTCGTCCCAGTTGTGGGAGATCACGACCTGTTCATCGGCGCTTTCGACCAGGCTCTCGTCCCAGGCCGGCACCGGCGGCACCACGTGTGTTTCGCTGCGCAGGATCGAGCCGGCGCAGGTGCGGCCGATCACCACACATTCGAGCAACGAGTTGCTGGCCAGCCGGTTGGCGCCATGCAGGCCGGTGTAGGTGGCTTCGCCCACCGCGTAAAGCCCTGGCAGATCGCTGCGGCCCTCCAGGTCGGTCACCACGCCGCCGCAGGTGTAGTGCGCTGCTGGCACCACCGGAATGGGCTGGCGCGCGATGTCGATGCCCAGCGTCAGGCAGCGCGCATGAATGGTCGGGAAGTGTTCCTTGAGGAAAGCTTCGCCCAGGTGCGTCGCGTCGAGCCACACATGGTCGACGCCGTGCTTCTTCATTTCGAAGTCGATCGCGCGGGCGACGATGTCGCGCGGCGCCAGCTCGGCCCGCTCGTCGTGCGCCGGCATGAAGCGTGGCCCCCACGGCTCTTCAGGCGTGGCGTGGCCATTCGCCGGCAGGCGCAGCACCGCGCCCTCGCCGCGCATCGCCTCTGTGATCAGGAAGCTGCGCTCTTGCGGGTGGTACAGGCAGGTCGGGTGGAACTGGATGAACTCCATGTTCGCCACCCGGCAGCCGGCGCGCCAGGCCATCGCGATGCCGTCGCCGGTGGCCGTGTCGGGGTTGGTGGTGTAGCGGTAGGTCTTGCCGACACCACCGGTGGCCAGCACCACGGCGCGGGCCGGCAGGGTTTCGACACGCTGGCTGTCGATGTCCAGCGCATACACGCCATGGCAGCGCGGTGGCGCGTCTTCGCGCTTCAGGTGCCGCTCGGTGATCAGGTCCACCGCCATCCAGCGCTCTTTCAGCGTCACCAGCGGGTGAGCCTTGGCGCGGGCCAGCAGCGCTTCGTGGATCGCGCGGCCGGTGGCATCGGCGGCATGGGCGATGCGG
>NZ_JBFUGE010000965.1:0-1649 GCF_056403075.1 Ideonella sp. P3_A4
CGTCCAAACCGCGATGGAAGTGCCTGAAGGCCAATGCGTGCGACTGTCACCACGCGATGCCTCGCCAATGCCAGGACGCAGCTCTGCACCCACCGTGACCGCGCGTCGCGTCGCCGACGTGGGCGCCGGTCACTACGTCTACGAGTTGACCCCTTGCAATCCGGACGACGACGCCACGCAGTGGATCGAAGCCGGCCAGCCTAGTGGCTGGCAACTGCAGAGCGAGCCGGTGCCGTTCGACCCCATTCCCCAAGGCCGCTGAGGCCCCAACAACCACCAAGGAAGTACGACCATGTTGACCAAGTTCAAGTGCCTGCTCGCCGCATGCCTGACCGCTGCCAGCTTTTGCGCCTCCGCCGAGGATGTGATCCGCCTGTCCGGCATTCCAGACGAGAACCCGACTGAGCTGCAGCGCAAGTACCAGCCGATGGTCGACTACCTGCAACAGCAGCTCGGTGTCAAGGTTCAGTACGTGCCGGTGATCGACTACGGAGCCGCCGTCTCCGCGTTGGCGGCGGGCAAGATCGACTTCGCCTGGCTCGGCGGCTTCACCTACGTGCAAGCCAGGGTCATGGCCGGTGCTCAACCTGTGGTCATGCGCGACATCGATCGCCAGTTCAAAAGCGTCTTCATCGCCAGCTCATCGGCCGGGATCAATAAGCCGGAGGAGATGAAGGGCAAGTCCTTCGCCTTCGGCTCCAAGAGCTCGACCTCTGGCCACCTGTTCCCGCGCCACTTCCTGCTGACGACGTTTCACCTCGACCCCGAGAAGGATTTTTCGGGCCAGCCGGTGTACAGCGGTGCTCACGACGCGACGGTGAAGATGGTTGAGTCCGGCAAGGTGCAGTCGGGCGCACTGAACATCGAGGTCTGGAACCGAATGTTGGCCGGCGACAAGTTCGACAAGACCAAGGTCAAGGTGATCTGGACCACGCCCGAGTATGTCGACTACGTCTGGACCGCACGCAAGGATCTGTCGCCCGAGTTGGTGCAGAAGTTCGCCAACGCATTTCTCAGCCTGGATGCCAGCCGTCCCTTGGACAAGCAAGTCCTTGAGATTCAAGGCGCCAACAAGTTCGTCAAGGCTGATCCCAAGGACTTCGACGTGATTGAACAAGTTGGCCGCTCCACCGGCTTGCTGAAGTGATCGGAGCCCGGCCATGAGCGCATCACGCACCATCGAGCTTCGCTACCACGTCGACATTCCGACGCCCAACAACGAAGGCGACCCGATCCAGATCTGGATGCCTCTGCCGGCATCGACGTCAGAGCAGGAGGTCATTGCCATTCAGACGGACTCGACCGCTCCGGTCAGCGTTCGCTTTGATCCGGTGTTTGGCAACCCGATCCTTCATGCGGAGATTGATGGCTCGACCAACGGACCGGCGCATGTCGGCTACCGCGCTGTGGTCGAGCGCAGGGAGTGGCGCGTTGATCTGAACCGGCCATCGCGCAGCCCTCTGGCACAGGATGGGCAGTTGCTGCTGCCTCAGCTGTCCCAGACGCGGCGGATTCGCTTCCTGCCGGAGATCCTGTCGGCTGCCAACGAGATACGGAGCAGCCACAAGGGAGCACTGGAGATGGCCCGGGCCGCCTACGACCATGTGCTGGCGACGATGACCTACGACAAGTCCGAGGAAGGCTGGGGA
>NZ_JBFUGE010000966.1:0-1640 GCF_056403075.1 Ideonella sp. P3_A4
GCGGTACGCCGGCCAGTTGTTCTTGTTCGATCACGTGGGTCTCTCTCCTGTGGTTTGTGGCGAAATGGGTGTCGCGTTGCCGGCGGCGGCGCGCTTGCGGTCGAACTGGGATGAGCTTCAGCACAGCGGCGGCGTTCATGCCAGGCATGCACTGATGCCCCGGAACTCAAGGCCGGACTCCATCAGCTCGCACACGGCGGCGCAGCAGCCGGTGGAGATCACGAACAGCTCGCAGCGGCTGCCATCGGCGAAGACGCAGCGGCAGCGGATCAGGCGGGTGGTCTTGAGCGTGGGCATGGCCCCTCCCTTCACGAGCGCTTGGCGCCCTTGCGGTCGAAGACCCAGCACCACAGGCTGGTGCTGGCGTTGAGCTGGTTGTCTGCCTTCAGGCCGCTGTTGACGACGCGGCTGTCGATGAAGGCGTAGCGCTTGCTGGTGCGAAGCAGCTTCTTCAGGTCGGCGAGCGAGGGCGCGGCCTGGCCGCGCTCGCGGCACCCTTGGATGAAGTGGTTCAGGTTGACGGCGATCTCTTCATCGGGGCGCCGGCTGTGGTTCAGCGGGAAGTTGCCCTCGTCCAGGAACTCGAAGGTCTCCCAGAACTCGCTGACGATCGGGTGGTCGCTGTTGATGGCTTGCTGACGCTGCTCGGCCATGGCCGCCACCTGCTCGATGAGCGCTTCGTGCTGCTCGTCCGTCATCGGTGTGACCAGCCGAAGCGCGTCGGCCAGTGCGGCGAGCTGGCCATGGTTTTTGGCGATGCGGGTGCTCTTCACGCCGGCCCGCTTGAGCAGCTCGGCTTCGTGATGCGGCGTGCGCTCGGCCAGCACCTTCAGGATCTCGGCCTCGCGCATCGAGGCGCGCAGGATGAAGCCGCTCACTTGGGTGATCGGCATGTGTTCGAGCGCCAGGGCCGACTCGCGCGTCTTGGGCGTCTGGCCACTGCGGTCGAACGTCAGGTGCACGATCCGCTGCAGGATCGGCTCCGAGGCGTTGACCTCGTTGTTTTGGCTGATGACGATGGCGCCGCGGAAAGGCGGCTCGTATGTCTCGTTGCCGCCGGTGGCCATGCCACGGGCGCGCACGCTGCGGCCGTTGTAGGCGGTCTTCAGCTCGTCCCAGTCGAAGCTCTTGACGTGCGGGCCCTTGTCGTTGCCCAGCTTCTCACGGTCGCTCTCGATCAGGACCACCGGCAGGTTAGCCACCTGGGCGAAGTTGCGCGCGCGGGCAGCCAGGCTCGACTTGCTGGGGTCGAAGCCTTCGTAGTCAGCGCGGCCCATCAGCTTCCACAGGAACTCGATCAGCGTCGACTTGCCCGCGCCGGCCTCGCCCACGATCTCGAGGAAGGGGTAGCTCTTCTGGGTCGAGCGGATCTGCTCGGCGAATAGGGTGCCCAGCCAGAACGCCAGCGCCGCCAGTCCCTTGGCGCCGAAGCACCGCCACAGCAGGGGGAACCAGGTCTCGCGGTAGTCGGCCAGGTCGTGGTTGATCGATAGCTGGGCCGAGTGGCTGAGGCTCTTCAAGCTCAGCTTGCCGAAGTCGAAAAAGTCCTCGCCGTTGATCTCGACCAGCTTGCCCTCGCGCACGGCCACGTCGCCCAGCAAGTAGCAACCGTGCTCCTTCGCATAGCCCACGAAGTCGAT
>NZ_JBFUGE010000967.1:0-1639 GCF_056403075.1 Ideonella sp. P3_A4
GCGCTGCACCGGCAGCGCGCGACCCAATCCGCTCAGTGCCATGCGGGCCAGCAGGTCTGGTTCGCCGGTGGTCTGCAACATGATGAGGTCTGCCGCATCGGCGTTTGCGGCCGACGGCGTCAGCAGATCGACCGCCCGGCGTGCCACCGCATCCGCGGTATCGAGCAGGTGGATGCCGGGGCCCAGGCGCGCGGCAATACGCTCGGCCACGAACGGGTAATGCGTACAGCCCAGCACCACGGTATCGATGTCCAACGTGGCCAGCGGCGCGCAATACAGATCGAGCAGGCGATCGACTTCCGCCAGCCCGGCCTCGCCGCGCTCGATGGCCGCTGCCAGGCCGCCGCAAGGCACGGGATGAACCTGGCATCCCGGGGCATGGCGTTTCACCAGATCTGCGTAGCGTTCGCTGGCCAGCGTGGACGGCGTTGCCATCACTGCGATGCTGCGCCGGGCACTGGCCAACGCGGCCGGTTTCACGCCCGGTTCGACGCCGACAAATGCCACGCCAGGGTGTCGCGCTCGCACGCCATCGACCGCCCAAGCCGTGGCGGTGTTGCACGCGATGACGACCAGGCGCGCGCCCTGGTCGACGAGGTGATCGACGACCCGTTCGGAGCGTTGCCGCACGTGGGCCGGATCACGGTCGCCATAGGGCGCGTGGCCGGCATCTGCCACGTAAAGCAGCGGCGCTTGCGGCAATTGGCGATGTAATGCACGCAGGACCGACAGGCCACCCACGCCCGAATCGAAGACACCGATGAGGGATGAGCCTGCCGCAGCATCACCCGAAGCCGTGTTGGCGTTGTGAGGGGCGGGCACGGTGTCGAGCGGCGTCATGGCGGCGGGCAGTCTACCCGGCCAAGCGCAGTCGAGTGCCCGCCGGGCGAGGCGTAACACCCGAAGCGTCAACTGTCGCCCAGACGACTGACATTTCTGGGGCCGCGCACCTAAAATAGCACGACCGTTCGATTTATCCTTCGGCCTGCGCCACACGCGCTTGGCGTCGAGCACCATGCCGGTTTCACCCCGTCCGGCACTGGTGCAACCACTAGAATCCCGCAGTTAACGTAAACGTCAATTCAGACCATTCGGGTCCGACAGGAGCAACGCGACATGAAGGTATTGGTAGCCGTCAAGCGCGTCGTCGACTACAACGTGAAGGTTCGCGTGAAGTCCGACGGCACGGGGGTGGACATCGCCAACGTCAAGATGAGCATGAACCCCTTCGACGAAATCGCCGTCGAAGAGGCCGTCCGCTTGAAAGAGAAGGGCGCTGTCACCGAGGTGATCGCCGTCTCCTGCGGCGTCACGCAGTGCCAGGAAACGCTGCGCACCGCGATGGCGATCGGCGCCGACCGCGCGATCCTGGTCGAGACCCCTGCTGACCTCGAACTGCAACCGCTGGCCGTGGCCAAGCTGCTGAARGCGCTGGTCGACAAGGARCAGCCGGGCCTSGTGATCYTGGGCAAGCAGGCGATCGACGACGACTGCAACCAGACCGGCCAGATGCTGGCCGCGCTGGCCGACCTGCCGCAAGCCACCTTCGCCTCGAAGGTCGAGTTCGCCGATGGCAGCGTGAACGTCACGCGTGAAGTCGACGGTGGCCTCGAGACGCTCAAGCTCAGCACGCCGGCGG
>NZ_JBFUGE010000968.1:0-1628 GCF_056403075.1 Ideonella sp. P3_A4
TCGCTGCACGTCGTACGGCGTGCCCTCGGCGATCTGCTTGCCGTAGTCCAGCACCGTCACCCGGTCGCACAGGCCCATCACCAGCTTCACGTCGTGCTCGATCAACAGGATCGTGCGACCGTCCTTGCGGATGCGGTCGATCAGCTCTCTGAGCACGACCTTCTCGGTCGCGTTCATACCGGCCGCCGGCTCATCCAGCGCGATCAGCTTCGGGTCGGTCGCCAGCGCGCGGGCGATCTCCAGCCGCCGCTGGTCACCGTAAGACAGCGTGCGTGCCTTGAACTCGGCGTACTTGCCAATGCCCACGTAGTCCAGCAGCTCTTGCGCACGCTTGGTGATCTCGGCCTCTTCCTTTTTGAAGCCCGGGGTGCGAAACACCGCCCCGATCAGGCCCGAGTGGCTGCGCACATGCCGGCCCACCATCACGTTCTCCAGCGCCGTCATCTCTGCAAACAGCCGGATGTTCTGGAAGGTACGTGCGATGCCGGCCTTGGCCACCTCGTGCACGGTGGTGGGCACATACGGGCTGCCGCCGAGCTCGAAGGTGCCGCCGTCAGGCGTGTACAGCCCGGTGATGACGTTGAAGAAGGTGGTCTTGCCGGCGCCGTTCGGGCCGATAAGGCCGTAGACCTGGCCCGGCTCGATCGTGATGCCCACGTCCGACAGGGCTTGCAGACCGCCGAAGCGCTTGGACACGCCGTTGACTTTGAGAACGGAATTGCTCATGTTTTTTGCCTCCCGGTTTACTTGGTGGACACCGGGGTGGGAGCTGCCTTGCCGTGCTCGGGCTGCGGCCACAGGCCGCGCGGGCGCAGCAGCATGATCACGATCATTGCCAGCGCGACCAGCAGTTGGCGCAGGATGGCCGCATCCAGCCGGCCATCGGTCAGCTGTTGCAAGGGGCCGGCGACGTAACGCAGCACCTCGGGCAGCGCCGACAGCAGCAACGCCCCGAGGATCACACCGGGGATGTGGCCCAGGCCACCCAGCACGACCATCGCGACGATCATCACCGACTCTCCCAGCGTGAACGACTCAGGCGAGACGAAACCCTGGAAGGCCGCGAACATCGCACCCGAAACGCCGCCGAAGGTGGCACCCATCCCGAAGGCCAGCAGCTTCAGATTGCGGGTGTTCAGCCCCATCGCCTTGGCGGCGATCTCGTCTTCGCGGATGGCCATCCAGGCGCGACCGATGCGCGAATCCGCCAGGTGGGTGCAGACGAGCACCGAGCCGACCACCAAGGCCAGGAACAGGTAGTAGTACAGCGCCACCGGCGGGATATCGAGACCTGCAAAGTGCAGCGTCTTGGAAAAGTCCAGCGCGCCGATGCTCATCGAATCGATCTGGCTGATCCCGCGCGGGCCGTTGGTGATGTTGACCGGGTACTCCAGGTTGTTCATGAACACCCGGATGATTTCGCCAAAGCCCAGCGTCACGATGGCCAGGTAGTCGCCTCTGAGCTTCAGAGTCGGTGCCCCGAGCACGACGCCGAACAAGCCCGCGAGGCCGGCAGCCAGTGGAATAACCATCCAGATCGGTGTGTGCAGCCCGTTCGGGAACGCCTCCTTGATCCACGGGAAGTTGTCGGTCAGGTGCGGGCTGGCCAAGAGGGCGAACATGTAGGC
>NZ_JBFUGE010000969.1:0-1628 GCF_056403075.1 Ideonella sp. P3_A4
AGGCAGTGCGCTGCGCCGGGGCCGCACCGGGTTGCCGACGCTGACGACGCCGTCATCGAGCGCAAGGTGCACCGGCAACGGCTCGGTGGTGCTGGCCTGGTTGTGCTTGACCGCGTTTTCGAGCAGGCCCTGCAAGGCCAGCGGCACGATGAGCCAACGCGATGCCACCGCCGCCAGGGCATCGGCGCCCAGCAGCGGCATCGCGTCGCCGAACCGCAATTCGAGCAGCCGGTGATAGTGGCGCACGAAGGCCAGTTCGTCGCCGAGTGGCACCAGATCGTGCTGACGGCTGTCGAGCACGTAGCGGTACACCTCCGCCAGGGTGTCGCAGAACTCGCGCGCGCGCCCGACGTCTTGCGCGATGAGGTGGCCGAGTGTGTTCAGGCTGTTGAAAAGGAAGTGCGGGTCGACCTGGGCTTTGAGCGCGGCCAGCTCGGCCTGGGTCCGCGCGCGCTCGAGCCGCTCCACCCGCATCAGGTCGGATTCGCGTTCGCGGATCAGGAAGATCGTCTCGTAGGCGTGGGTCACGAACAGGACGCAGATCACGTTGGTCAGCACGACCAATTGCAGCGCGTTGGCATCCACCGGCAGCGCGGCAACAGAGAACCAGGCCAGCAGGCCGAGCGCGGTGATCGGTGCCGTGTACAGCACGTTGGCCGCCACCACCATCATCAACTTGCGCCACGGGGTGTTGAACCAGTCGAAGTGCTCGCGCTGCTTGAACAGCAGCCAGCGGTTGCCCAGCCAGATGGCCGCCGCGAGCGCAATGAAACCGACCGTGCCCGCCCAGTACATGCCCTGTCGGGGCGTCAACGGGCCGTAGAGCCCGGTCAGCCAGGGGATCGACAGCCCGAAGGCGAAGATGCCCACCACCATCACCGGCCGGTCGTCCAACTGGACCGGTGTCTGCGCTTGCCGGCCATCGGGTAGATGCGGCAGGTGCGGCGAGTTCGGCGGCGAGATGTCGACCTTGAGCACGTGTTTTTCCGGGTTCGGCCAGCGACGGGTGGCGTGGGTGGCGCTGCGCCGGCAGGCTGTGAAGCCTCAACACTAACGCGAGCCGAGCACCATGGAGCCTGTCCATTTCAATTTCGCCGCCATATTCGTGGCTGCCCTGCTGAGCTTCGCCCTGGGCGGGCTGTGGTATTCGCCGCTGTTGTTTGCAAAGGCCTGGATGAACGAGGCTGGCCTGAGCGAGCAGAAGACCCGCGACGCGCCGATGGGGCGGATCTTTGGCCTGGCTGGGCTGGCCTCGCTGGTCATGGCCTTCAACCTGGCGGCCTTCATCGGGCCGAAAGCCAGCCTCGGCTTCGGCCTGTTTGCCGGCGCCGCGGCGGCGATCGGTTGGGTGGCCATGTCGCTGGGCGTGATCTATCTGTTCGAGCAGCGATCCTTGAAGCTRTGGCTCATCAACAGCGGCTACCAGATGCTCGCCTACACGCTGATGGGGGGCGTGCTCGGCGTCTGGAAATAGGGTAGGGCTGCCATGAATGCGACCGGTGAKACAGCCAATCGCCCGACGCACACACCGATCGCCGAGCCACCAAAAACCCGCACGCGTTGCCACGTGCGGGTTCAACCTGCAGCCCGACGAGTCGGGCCCCCAACAACGCCACTCAGTGTTGGTA
>NZ_JBFUGE010000970.1:0-1623 GCF_056403075.1 Ideonella sp. P3_A4
GCCGCGGTGGCAGCCTGAACCTGCAGGCTGCCCAGGGCGAGGTCCGCTTCGATGGCGCGCTCGTGGGCAAGAGCGGTGAATCGGCGATCGGTGCCAGCCTGAACATCGACGCAGGCCGTGACCTGCACCTCACGCAGCTGGACCAGAAGATCGGCGACGGCCAGTTCACCGACCAAATCCATCTGCGTCAGCGCGAGGGCGACATGACGGTCGCGCCGGTGGTCACGCTGAAGGCGCGCGACATCGCGATCGAAGCCGACGGCGGCCGGTTGACCGTCGCCGGCACGCTCGACGCCTCCGGCAAGGAAGCCGGGCAGATCGCGCTGAGTGCCCGCGACGACCTGAACATCGGCCGCGGCTCGAAGCTGCTGGCCAGCACGGACACGGCCGGCGCGAATGGCGGCAGGGTATCCCTGAACTCGTCCGAAGGCTGGGTGCGGCTGATGCCCGACAGCCGCATCGACGTGCACGCCGGCGCGGCGACCGACGCTGTCGCGCCCGACGGCGGCCGCGTCGAACTGCGCGCCTCGCAGCGCGGCAACGATGTGGCGATCGGCACCCTGAGCGGTGACATCGTTGGTGCCTCGCGCATCGACGTGCAGGCCGTCAAGGTCTACGACAACGTCTCGACGATCAGCAACCACACCGACGGCACGACACTGGGACGCGCCCGCATCGAGAACGACGCCGCCCGCTTCATCGGCTGGGGCGGCGAGAACGCCGAAGCCATCGCCGAGCGGCTGTCGGCTGGCAAGCCCGAGCTGTCCGACGCGCTGAAGATCCACGCCGAGGCCGAGGTGCGCTCGAACGGCGACCTGACCGTGACCGAAGGCGCCGACTGGGTGCTGCCGACCGCCTCGCTGAACGTCGGCACGCCGCATGCCGGCGACATGTCGATCACGCTGCGCGCCGTGGGCAACCTGAACGTCGGCCGCGGCATCTCGAGCGGGCTCGACATCTACAACGGCGGCATCGCCAGCAGCGACCATGGCGGCAGCGTGCGGCTGGTCGCCGGGGCCGATCTCGCGGCGTCTCGCATAACCACCACGACCGCCACCACCGGCACGGCGCACACGCTGACGCTGGCGCCGAAGTCGGCCGACTTCCTGATGGCGACCAGCGGCTTCTTCGGCAGCAGCACGGGTGACCTGCAGCTCGCCGCCAGCGGCGACATCACGCTGGCCCGCTGGGGCACGCACCTGCAAGTGACCGGCGCCCGCCCGGACGCCGCCACGCAGGCCGTGCAGCAGGCCCTGGCCGAACGCGGTGCGTATGTACCGGGTTATGCCGAACTGTTCAGCGAACACGGCGGCGGCCACATCGAGATGAACGCCGGCGGCAGCATCACCAGCGCCGGTTGGCAGGCTTTCGGCGCCGGCTATGACGGCGTAGGGTCGTGGGACCGGCGCCAACACGCGCCCGACGGCTCGATCGTCTGGAACAGCAGCCCCACCGGCTTCAACCGCGGCGTGATGGCCAGCGGCGGTGGCTCGATCGACGTGAAGGCCGGTCGCGACATCACGAACCTGATCGCCGTCGCACCGGGCAGTGGCTACCGGCTCGAGCCGACCGTCGAGGGCGAGGCGGCGCAGGAGCACCACGTCAATGGCGGCAGCGTCCGTG
>NZ_JBFUGE010000971.1:0-1622 GCF_056403075.1 Ideonella sp. P3_A4
GTGCTCGGACGCGAGCCCGATGTCGAGGTGGCCGGTGCCGGCGCGGCGGTGCCGTCGCGCTGGGTGCTGGCGGTTGGCTTTGTTTCGTTCGCCGTCAAGCTCAACCTGGGCACTCTGCTCGGCGGAGTGGCCTTGCGCTATCGCCTGTACACCCGCTTGGGCATGAAGGTGGACGAGGTGACCCGCATCCTGGCCGCGAGCGTGTTGACCAACTGGTTGGGCTACGCGGGGCTGGCAGGCCTGCTGCTGCTGTGGCGGCCGCCGGAGCTGCCGCCCGGTTGGGAGGTGGGCGACGTCGCGCTGCAGGTGCTGGGCGTGGCGCTGTTGCTGCTGGCCGTGGCCTATGCCGCAGCCTGCCACTGGGCCGAAGGCCACCAGTGGCGCTGGCGCAGCCATGTGGTGACCTTGCCTTCGTCGCGCATGGCACTGGCGCAGCTGGGTCTGTCGGCGCTGCACTGGATGCTCACGGCCGCCGTCTGCTGGGCGCTGCTGGAACAACGTGTGGACTACGCCAGCGTGCTGAATGCGCTGCTGGTGTCGGCGGTGGCCGGTCTCGTCACCCACGTGCCGGGTGGCCTCGGCGTGCTTGAGGCGATCTTCCTTGCGCTGCTGCAAACGCGTGCCGGCCAGGCCGACCTGCTGGCCGCGATGCTGGGCTACCGGGTCATCTTCTACCTGGTGCCGCTGGCGCTGGCCGCCTTGCTGTTCTTCGTCATCGACCGCCACCGGGTGGTGCCTTTCAGAAGGAGACCCGAATGATCCACCGCCATCCAGCGGATGCGCCGGCTGTCGCGCACCCCGACAGCGCACGCGTCGGCAGCCTGCGCGTGTCGCACCCGGACCGGGTGGTCGACCCCAGCACCGGCCTGACCAAGCTCGACCTCGTGCGCTACTACGAAAGCGTCGCCGAACGCATGCTGCCCCACCTGCAAGGCCGGCCGGTGGCCCAGGTGCGCGGGCCGCAGGGCATCCGCGGCCAGCTTTTCTTCCAGCGCCACGACAGCAGTGCAGACGATGACGAGGCCCCGCTGAAGATCGGCACCGCCCACGCGCTGCTGGCCGCTGCCCAACTGAACGTGATCGAGTTCCACACCGGCAATGCGCGCCTGCGCAACCCCGACAAGCCCGACCGCATGGTGTTCGACCTGGACCCCGGCGACGGCGTGGCATGGCCGCATGTGCAGGAGGGCGCGCAGCTGGTGCGAGCCATGCTTCAGGAGCTTGGGTTGCAAGCCTGGCTCAAGACCAGCGGCGGCAAGGGCCTGCACGTGGTGGTGCCGATCGCCAGCCGCTGGCCGGCCGATGCGGTGCGGGCTTTTTCGAAAGCCGTGGTCGAGCACCTGGCGAAGACCGTGCCGCAGCGCTTTGTCGCGAAGAGCGGCCCGCGCAACCGTGTCGGCAAGATCTTCATTGACTACCTGCGCAACGGCAGCGCTGCCACCACGGTTGCCGCCTTTTCAGCCCGCGCGCGGCCGGGCCTGGGCGTGTCGATGCCGGTGGCCTGGGAGCAGCTGCCCGAGCTGACCAGCGGCGCACATTGGACCGTGCAGACGGCCGGCGATCACTTGTTGGCGGAAAAGACCGACCCTTGGGGCCACTACGCCGACAGCCGTCAATCGCTC
>NZ_JBFUGE010000972.1:0-1619 GCF_056403075.1 Ideonella sp. P3_A4
GTCGCCCCAGTCTTTCTCCCAGCGCTCGCGGGCCTGCGCAGGCGGCAGGCCGTCGCGCAGCTGTTGCAACGCCTGCGCTGAGCCCACCATGCCCAGCGTGCGCTCGGCCATGAACTGCCGGGGCCACAGCCGGTGCAGCGACTGCACCAGCGCCGCGCCCAGCAGCGCAGCGTCGAAGTGCTGGCGGTCGGTCACGCGCAGTGCCACGCCTTCGCAACGCTGGTCTGCATAGGGCGCGGCCTTCGGCACGAACTGAATCTTCTGGATGGCAAGCCCCGGCAATTGCAGATCGGTGAGCGCCTGAGCCAGTTTGGCACCGTCGATCCATGGTGCGCCGACCCATTCGAACGGGTGCTCGGTGCCGCGGCCCACGCTGACCGGGGCGCCCTCGATCCACGCGACACCGGGGTACAGGCGCGCGCTTTCAGGGCGGCGCAGGTTGGGTGAGGGCGGCACCCAGTCGAGGCCCGTGTCCTCGAAATCCATGGCCCGGCGGTAGCCGCGCATCGCGATCACCTGCAGGTCGACCGTCAAGCCTTCGTCGGACTTCAACTCTGCCGCCAGGTAACGGGCCAGTTCGCCGATCGTCATGCCATGCTGAACCGGCAATGCGGCGTAGGCGGTGAACGATTTCAGGCCCGGGTCCAACGTCGGGCCGGCCACGCGGTCGGCGCGTGCGGGGTTGGGCCGGTCCAGCACGACCACCGCGATGCCGGCCTTCGCGGCGGCGCGCAGGCATTCGCCGAGAGTGGCCAGGTAGGTGTAGAAGCGCGCGCCTGCGTCCTGCAGGTCGATCACCAGCGTGTCGATGTCTTGCAGCATCTCGGGTGTTGGGCGTTGCGTCTTGCCGTACAGGCTGACCAGCGGCAGGCCGCTGAACGGTTCGGTGCCGGAGTCGACGCGGCCCTCGACGTCGGCATTCAGCCCATGCTCGGGCGTGAACAGCCTGATAAGGCGGACGCCCGGCGCGTAGCGCAGCCGGTCCAGCGTGCGCCAGCCATGCCTGTCGATCGCTGCCAGGTGCGTCACCAGTCCGACGCGACGGCCTTGCAGCGCCGCATAGCCTTGCTGGCGCAGCATGTCGATGCCGGTCCAGACCGGAGCGGGGCCATCGTCGGGGCCCGGCGTCTTCGGATCGGCCCGCAACGCAGGGCCGGCAGGGGCGGGCGGCTGCAGGCTCGAAACCAGTGCGAGGACCTGGCGGCGCAGCGGGCGCACGTCACCACGCCCATCGGGGTACAGGCGGCTGGTCAGCAGCACCACGAAGCGGTGGTGCGTGAAGTCCAGCCAGATGCCGGTGCCGGTGTAGCCCGTGTGGCCGACAGCGCCCAGCGGTGGCAACGCGTCACGCTCGGCCTCGAGCGGTGCAATCAGCGCCCACCCGAGACCGTGCCAATCGGTGGCGGAGGCGGCGCCTTGCGGCCGCTGCAGATCGGCGATCGTGCCGCGGTACAGCGGCGCAGCCGGCCCGGCGCGCAGCATCACCTGCGCGAAGTGCGCCAGGTCGTCGGCCGTGCTGAACAGGCCCGCATGCCCCGCCACACCACCGGCACGGCGGGCGGTTGGGTCTTGCACTGTGCTGCGCAGCCAGCGGTCGCCTGCAGGCTCGGTGGGGGCGA
>NZ_JBFUGE010000973.1:0-1617 GCF_056403075.1 Ideonella sp. P3_A4
ACCTGATCCAGCGCTCGGGGCTGGACGCCACCACCTGGGTGCGGCGCTACCTGCGCACCTTCCTCGCGCCGATGCTGCATTGCTTCTACGCGCACGACCTTGTCTTCATGCCGCACGGCGAGAACCTGATCCTCGTGATGGAAGGGCACGTGCCGGTGCGCGCGCTGATGAAAGACATCGCCGAGGAATGCGCGGTGTTCAACGGCGGCGAACACCTGACCGAACGCATCGGGCGCATCGCGATCGAGATGCCGGACGAGTTCAAGCTGCTGTTCCTGTTCATCGACGTGTTCGATGGCTACTTCCGCCACTTGCAGCAGGTGCTGGTCGATGCCGGTTGCATGGACCATCACGAGTTCTGGTCGCTGGTGGCCGAATGTGCGCAGTCTTACCAGCGCGAGCATCCGGAGTTCGCGACCAAGTTCGAACGCTTCGACCTCTTCCAGCCGACGTTCGCGCACTCGTGCCTGAACCGGCTGCAACTGCGCAACAACACCCACATGCTGAACCTGGCCGATCCGGCTTCGGGGCTGGCGTTCGCGGACCCGCTGGAGAACCCGATTGCCGGGATGCAGCAAGGCCATGCGCGCGAGGCGGATTTGCCGAGGGAAGAGATGGCTCCGGTGGCTTGAGGAGCCTGTTCAAGGGCAGTGGACGGGGCACTGCCCGGTGCGCATCACTCAGTGGGCAAGGCGGCGCGGCAGTAGGCCATGGCCTGGCGCAACAGAGCGTGGGCGGTGGAGAGCGACAGGCCCAGCCGCGCCGCCACCTCGCGCAGCGTCAAGCCCTCCAGCTGGTACAGCTCGAAGGCGAGGCGAGGGCGCTCCGGCAGGCCCGCCAAGGCTTGGCTCAGCAAGGCCAGGTGCTGCCGACCCATCGCCTGTCGCTCGGGTGATGCGCATGGGCAGCCCACGTCGTCGAAACCCTCGCAGGCCTCTTCGAACAGGTCGCCTTCGAGGGCCGATCGACGGTGGTCATCGATGGCGAGGTTGCGCACGATGCGGTGGCAATACGACACCGGTTCATTCAAGGTCGCGCGTGGGCAAGCCGTGGCCTTGAGGTAGGCGTCGTGCAGCAGATCATCGGCGCGCTGGGCGCAGCCGACGATGCGTTGCGCAGTGCGTTTGAGTTGCGGGCGGTGGGTGATGAACACCACCGCCAGAGGATGTGTCGACAAAGGAAACCTCCCTGAAGCTCGGCCGAAGCAGTTGTATTTAAATGAGAAGCATTCGTATTTGAATGGTAGCGGTGAGAGAGGCCATTGGCGACGAAAGCACCCGGCGACGCGATGGTCAAAGGCGGAGTTCGCGAGGCGGAGCAAGATGGGAGCTTTGCTCGGGCCGCCACGCTTGTGCCGGCGGTGGCCTAACTTTCCAGTTATGCGAAGCGCAGGCTGATCAGGCTCGCCGATATAGTGAAGCGCAGATCGCACCAACAAGGGGGATGCGTTGACTCAGGTTCAATTCACGCGAGCGACGATGGTCGATCGGGACGCGAGAGCGAATGACGTCCGTTCCTGATCGAGGCCGCATCGACCCGCCGCACGGCGAACCGCTGTTTCGGCCTGCCGACCTGAGCGTCGACCGGGACGCACTGTTCCAACTCTCGGTCGAGTAC
>NZ_JBFUGE010000974.1:0-1617 GCF_056403075.1 Ideonella sp. P3_A4
GTGCTGATCAACGCTGCCGCCTGCCGCATGTTCGGCACCGGCGACCAGGAAGCCATCGGCTCGCCCGTACAGGCCCTGCTCGGACAAGACCTCCCGGTCGAAACCATCGGGCACAGCGACGCGACGCGCACCACCATAGCGCGGGCGGGCGGCGCACCCCTGTCGGTCGAATTGTCGGTGTCGAGCGTTGGAACCGGAACGGACCGCCTGACGACGGTGATGCTGCGTGACAACAGCGACCGCGAGCGCCTCGAGGCGGAATCGCGCTCACGCATCGAGGCGCAGGCCGCGAGCCGCACGAAGACGACGATGATGGCCTACATCGCCCACGAAATGGGCAACCCCTTGAACGGCTTGCTGGGGTTCACTCAACTCATGTTGGCCGACGTTAAGCACCCTTTGGCGCCCGCGCAGGCCAAACGGTTGAGGCACGTGATCGCCTGTGGCGGTCAATTGCAAGGCCTCATGCGCGACGTGATGGACCTCGGCCGCTTCGAAAGCGGCAAGCTGACGATCGATCTGGTTCCCATCGATGCGGCCCAGTGCGTGCAAGATGCGGCAGCGGCCGTTTCGGCGCTGGCGGAGCAGGCGGTCGTGAGGCTGTCCTTGCCGCGAGTTTCACCGTCAACCAGCGTCTGCGCCGACGCCGCCCGCCTTCACCAGTGCCTGGTGAACCTGCTGACGAACGCCATCAAGTACAACCGGCCCGGCGGCTCGGTGTACCTCGAGGTGAGGGGCGATCCACAAGGGGTTGCCGTCTCGGTGCGTGACAACGGCATGGGCATGAACGCGTTGCAACTGCAGCATCTGTTCGAACCGTTCAACCGCCTCGGCAGGCAGGGTGATGCGGCTCCCGGCACCGGCCTCGGACTGGTGATCACGCGCCAGCTCGTGGAAGCGATGCACGGGCAATTGCGAGTGGAGAGCGAGCCTGGTCAGGGAAGCTGCTTCACCATCGTGCTGCCCGGCGTGCCCGACCCAGATGTCGCCCTCAAACCAGCCTGACATCGATGATTGACATCCTGCTGGTCGACGACGATCCCGCCACGATTCAGCTGCTGGGAAGAATCCTCCACGAGGTGGGCAGTTTGCGGTTTGCCACCAGCGGAGAGGACGCGCTGCGGCTGATCCACGAATCGACGCCCGACGTGGTGCTGCTCGACGCTGAATTGCCGGGCATGAGCGGCTTCGAGGTCTGCGAGGAACTGAAGGCCGATCCCGCGCTCGCCGACGTGCCGGTGATCTTCGTCACCAGCCACACCGACCCGGAGTTCGAGGTGTCGGGCTTTGACCTGGGTGCGGCGGATTTCATTGCCAAGCCCGTCAGCGCACCGCTCGTGGTGGCCCGCGTGAAGACCCAGCTGCGCATCAAGCAAATGGTCGACGATCTGCGCCGCATCGCCACGATCGACGTTCTGACGGGCGTGGCCAATCGGCGTGGGTTCGACGAGTCGCTGGAACGGGAGTGGCGCCGCACGCGGCGATCGGGCGAGCCGCTGGCCCTGCTCATGATCGACATCGACCACTTCAAGCTGTTCAACGACCACTACGGTCATCCGGCGGGCGATGCCTGCCTGCGGTCCGTCGCGCAAACCCTGATGGGGTCCAGCCTGCGTC
>NZ_JBFUGE010000975.1:0-1615 GCF_056403075.1 Ideonella sp. P3_A4
GATTCCCGCCGTGGCCGCAATCGCCGTCGCCGCCGTGGTGGCGACCGGGGTGAGCGCGACGAGCAGGGTGGCGGCGCGCCGCGCCCGCAGCAGCAACAGCAGCAGCCGGTGGCCTCCGAACCGGCGCCCGACACGGGTGCCTTGTTTGCCGCGGTGATCGCGGGCGAGTTTGATGGCGGYGACAGCGAGGGGGCTGAGCCTGCCGGCGTGGAAGCCGCAGCCGCACCCGAAGCGGCGCCAATGGCCGCCGATGCTGAGTTCAACCCGTCGGCCGAAGCCGGCGCGGCGACATCCGCCGAAGAAGAGGGCGCCGACAAGCGAGTGCTGCTGCCCGACCCCGACGCGCCCAAGCTGCACAAGGTGCTGGCCCAGTCCGGCATCGGCTCGCGCCGCGATATGGAGCAGGCCATCATCGACGGCCGCGTGGCGGTCAACGGTGAAACGGCTCACACGGGCATGCGCATCTCGTTTGGCGACCGCGTGACGCTGGACGGCAAACCCGTGCGCGTGCGCATCGCACCGCCGCCGGCGCGCGTGATCGCGTACCACAAGCCGGTGGGCGAAGTGGTGTCGCACGACGACCCGCAGCAGCGCCCGACCGTGTTCCGCAAGCTGCCGCGTCTGCAGCAAGGCAAGTGGCAATCGGTGGGCCGGCTGGACATCAACACCGAAGGCCTGCTGCTGTTCACCAACTCGGGTGACCTGGCCAACAAGCTGATGCACCCGCGTTTCGGCGTCGAGCGCGAATACGCAGTGCGTGTGCTCGGCACGCTGGAGAAAGAGGCCAAGGAACGCTTGTTGGCTGGCGTCGAGATCGAAGGCCAGAGTGCGGCCTTCAAGTCGATCGAAGACGGCGGCGGCGAGGGCGTGAACCACTGGTACCGCGTGGTCATCGCCGAAGGCCGCAACCGCGAGGTGCGCAAGCTCTTCGACACGGTCGGCCTGACGGTCAGCCGGCTGATCCGCATCCGCTACGGCTGTGTGGTGCTGCCGCGCGGCCTCAAGCGCGGYGTCTGGGTCGAYCTSGAAGAAGGCGACCTGCGCGCCCTGCGCCAGATGACCGATGGGGGTCGTCCGGAACAACGGCAAGACAACCGCCACGAGAACCGCCAGAACAACCGGCAAGACAATCGCCAGGACAATCGGCGTGACCAGCGCAACGACCGTGGTCCGGTCAAGCGCGGCCCTGATGGCGGTGGCCCGGAGCGTCAAGCCGACCGCAACAACCAGCACAGCAAGAAAAAGCCGCACAACCAGCCGCAGAACCAGCCGCGCCGCGACCGGCCGGAGCGCGTGGAAGCTGATCGCTTGCCGGGCGAAATGCGCGAGCCGGGCGATCCGACGCGCATCCCCAATCCGCTGCAGCAGACCTTCGACAAGCGCGCGATCCAGCGCGAGCGTTCGACCCGCCGCGAAGACGATTTCGAGAACGGCCCGATCCCGAACCCGCTGCAACAGACCTACGACAAGCGCTTCGTGCAGCCGCAACGCGGTTTTGGCACCGGCGGCGGCAAGGGCGGTGGCGGCAAGGGTGGCGGTGGCGGCAACCAGCGCGAGCCCGATCCGATGCAGACCTCGGTCGGCTACATCGGCGCCGATGCCTTCACCCGCAAGG
>NZ_JBFUGE010000976.1:0-1613 GCF_056403075.1 Ideonella sp. P3_A4
CACCAACGGCAAGCAGTACCTGGACGGCCTGGGCGGCATCGCCGTCAACACGCTGGGCCATGCGCACCCGAAGCTGGTGCCTGCGCTGCAGGACCAAGCCACCAAGCTGATCCACTGCTCGAACTACTACGAGAACCCGCTGCAAGAGCGCCTGGCCGCCAAGCTGTGCGAGTTGTCGGGCCTGAGCGCTGCGTTCTTCTGTTCAACCGGGCTCGAGGCCAACGAAGGCGCACTGAAGATCGCGCGCAAGTTCGGCCACGACAAAGGCATCGATAAACCCGAGGTGATCGTTTTCGAGAAGGCCTTCCATGGCCGCTCGATCGCCACTTTGTCGGCCACTGGCAACCCCAAGGTGCAGGCCGGTTTCGAGCCGCTGGTCGAAGGCTTCGTGCGCGTACCGCTGAACGACATCGACACCGTGCGCCAGATCGCCGACAGCAACCCGAACGTGGTCGCGGTGTTCCTCGAAACCATCCAGGGCGAAGGCGGCATCCATGCGGCGCGCTGGGACTACCTGCGCGCACTGCGCACGCTGTGCGATGAACGCGGCTGGCTGCTGATGCTCGATGAGGTGCAGTGCGGCGTCGGGCGCACCGGCAAGTGGTTCGCCCATCAATGGGCCGACATCGTGCCGGACGTCATGCCGCTGGCCAAGGGCCTGGGCTCGGGCGTGCCGGTGGGCGCGATCGTCGTCGGCGAAAAGGCCAAGAACGTGCTCGGCCCCGGCAACCACGGCACCACCTTTGGCGGCAACCCGCTGTCGATGCGCGCCGGCATCGAGACGATCGAGATCATGATCGCCGACGGGCTGCTCGACAACGCAGCCAAGGTCGGCGCGCACCTGAAGGCAGCGCTGGAGCGCGAGTTCGCCGGCTTGCTCGGCGTGAAGGAAGTGCGTGGCGCCGGCCTGATGCTCGGCATCGAGCTCGACCGCCCCTGCGGCGTGATCCTGACCCGCGCGATGGAGGCCGGGCTGCTGTTGTCGGTCACCGCCGACAGCGTGATCCGCCTGGTGCCGCCGCTGATCCTGACCACCGCCGAGGCGGACGAGATCGTTGCGCTGCTGGCCCCGTTGGTCAAAACATTCCTCGCTGAACTGGCCTCTGCGCCATGAAACCGGGCTACAGCCTCATGAAGCACTATCTGCAGTTCAAGGACTTTCGGGCCGAGGAATACGCCTACCTGTTCGAGCGCGCGCGCGTCATCAAGCAGCGTTTCAAGAACTACGAGAAGTACCAGCCGCTGGTCGACCGCACGCTGGCGATGATCTTCGAGAAGGCCTCGACCCGCACCCGCGTCAGCTTCGAAGCCGGCATGTACCAGATGGGCGGCTCGGTCGTGCACCTGACCACCGGCGACAGCCAGCTCGGCCGCGCCGAGCCGATCGAGGACTCGGCACGCGTGATCAGCCGCATGGTCGACATCGTGATGATCCGCACTTTCGAGCAGACCAAGATCGAACGTTTTGCCGCGCATTCGCGGGTGCCGGTGATCAACGGACTGACCAACGAATACCACCCCTGCCAGATCCTGGCCGACCTGTTCACCTACCTCGAACAGCGCGCACCGATCAACGCCCAGGGCTACGACATGGAGAGCCTGAAAGGCAAGGT
>NZ_JBFUGE010000977.1:0-1605 GCF_056403075.1 Ideonella sp. P3_A4
GGCCTGATGTGTTTTCGACTTCAGTGTAGACGCCCAAGAGTGGGAATCAGCTCTTCTGCTTGAAGCCGGGCAGCACCTGGCCGAGCCGGGCGCCCATCGCGGCGCCGAGTGCCTGCAGCGCATTCAGAGGGCGGATCATCACTTCGAAGTCGACGATGCGGCCCTGCTCGTCGAAGCGGATCATGTCGATGCCCTTGAGCTGCTTGTCGTCGACGACTGCGCTGAACTCCAGCACCACGTTCAGGCCGTCGGCGCTGGCGAACTGGCGGTGGTAGGTGAAGTCATTGAAGATCGTGATGACCGTGCGCAGCGCGAGCAGCAGCGCCGGTGCCGGGCCGTAGGGGTTGAACGCCATCGGCGAGCGGAAGACCGCTTCGGGGTGGACGATGGCTTCGAGGGCGTCGAGGTCCTTGCGTTCGACCAGCGTGTGCCACGCGTCGAGCGACTTGGCCACGGCAGGGTGGAGGTGGGCGGGGGCTTGCATCATCGTGGGCTCCTGAACTGGTTCCGGGTCATCAGAGGATGGACGCCAGGGTGGTGCCCTGGGCGATGGCGCGCTTGGCGTCGAGCTCGGTGGCTTCGTGGGCGCCGCCGATCAGGTGGACCTTGTGCCCCGCAGCCAGCAGCTTGTCGTGCAGCTCGCGTTGCGGCTCTTGACCGGCGCAAATGACCACGTGGTCCACCGGCAGGGTCTGTTCCACGCCATCGATCGCAACATGCAGGCCGGCGTCATCGATGCGCTGGTAGCTGACCGACGAGGTCATGCCGACGCCGCGAGCCTTCAGGGCCGTGCGGTGGATCCAGCCGGTGGTCTTGCCGAGCTGGTCGCCGACTTTGGACTTCTTGCGTTGCAGCAGGTGGACCTTGCGCGCCGGTGCCTCCAGGTGCGGTTTGCGCAGGCCGCCGGGGCCTGTGTAGCCCCGGTCGACGCCCCATTCGGCGAAGAACTTCGACGGGTTCAGGCTCGCGCTCTCGCCGCTGTGCGTCAGGTACTCGGCCACGTCGAAACCGATGCCGCCGGCGCCGACGATGGCCACGTTCTTGCCGACAGCCTTGCCGTCACGCAGCACGTCCAGATAGCCCAGTGCCTTCGGGTGGTCCGCGCCCTCGATCGGTGGCTGGCGAGGCACGATGCCGGTGGCCAGCACGATCTCGTCGAAGCCTTCTTCGGCCAACGCCTCGACCGTGGCGCGGGTGTTGAGCCTCAGCTCAACCCCCTTCAGCTCGATCTGGCGACTGAAGTAGCGCAAGGTCTCATGGAACTCTTCCTTGCCGGGGATGCGCTTGGCGATGTTGAACTGGCCACCGATCTCGGCGCCTGACTCGATCAGCGTCACCGCATGGCCGCGCTCGGCGGCTGTCACGGCGCAGCTCAAGCCCGCCGGCCCGGCACCGACCACGGCGACGCGCTTGCGTGTTTCGGCGGGCTTGATGACCAGTTCAGTTTCGTGGCATGCACGCGGGTTGACCAGGCACGAGGTGATCTTGCCCGCAAAGGTGTGGTCGAGGCAGGCCTGGTTGCAGCCGATGCAGGTGTTGATCTCATCGGCGCGGCCCTCACGCGCCTTGCGCACGAAATCGGCATCGGCCAGGAAGGGGCGTGCC
>NZ_JBFUGE010000978.1:0-1604 GCF_056403075.1 Ideonella sp. P3_A4
CAACTCATCTTCAAGGACGTTTCCCCATGCGCAAGACCCTCATCGCCGCCGCCCTGGCCGCGACCGCTCTCGTAGTCACCGCTCACGCGGAGGTCGCCACGTACAGCATTGACCCCACGCACACCTTCGTGACCTTCGAGGTCACCCACTTCGGAACCTCCACGAATCGCGGTCGGTTCGACAAGAAGGAAGGCACCGTGCAGTTCGACAAGGCCGCCAAAACCGGCAAGGTCGAGCTGACCCTCGAGACTGGCTCGATCGACACCGGCACGTCCGCGTTCGACAAGCACCTGCAAGGCGACAACTTCTTCAACACCGCCGCCTACCCGACAGCGAAGTTCGTTGCCAACACCTTCAGCTTTAGCGGAGACAAGGTCAACGAAGTGGCGGGCCAGCTCACCCTGCTGGGCAAGACCGTGCCGGTCGTGCTCAAGGCCACCAACTTCAACTGCTACGTCAACCCGATGCTCAAGCGCGAGGTCTGCGGTGGCGATTTCGAGACCACGATTCAACGCAGCCAGTGGGGCATGGGCTGGGGCATCAACCTCGGCATTCCCGACGCCGTGAAGCTCGCCGTCCAGGTCGAAGCCGTCAAGCAGTAAGCAAGCAGTCCGTCGCCCGTTCAACTCACCACAACTCTCGAGGTTCATCATGCAAGTTCTTCATCTCGACTCCAGCGCCCTCGGCGCGGCATCCGTCAGCCGTCAACTGACCTCCGAAATCGTCGCCCGCCAGCGCGCGCTGCACCCGGACATCGAGGTCACCTACCGCGACCTCGCGGCCGACCCGGCCCTGCACCTCACCGGCGCTCACATGGCCGCGCGCATGGGCGCCACCAGCGACGATGCGACCCTCAACGACGACCTGGTCAAGGGCAACGCCTACATGGACGAGCTCTTCGCAGCGGACGTCCTGGTCATCGGCGCGCCCATGTACAACCTGTCGATTCCGACGCCGCTCAAGGCCTGGATTGACCGCGTTGCCGTGGCCGGCAAGACCTTCCGCTACACCGCCACCGGGCCCGAAGGACTGCTCAAGGGCAAGAAGGCCTTCATCGCGTCGGCGCGCGGCGGCGTGTACTCGGCAGGGAGCCCCGCAGCAGCGCTCGAGCACCAGGAGACCTACCTCATCGGCTTGCTGGCCTTCCTGGGCGTGACCGACGTGAAAGTCGTGCGTGCCGAAGGCATGGCATTCGGGCCGGAGGCCAAGGAAGCCGCCATCGCGCATGCGCTGGAAGACATCGCCGCCATCGCGGCCTGAACCGCCAGCGCAAGCTCTCGGCAAGCCTGAAGCCAGCCACCGTGGGAAGAACCCAATGAAGTCCAACCGCATCGAAGACGCCCTGGCTGCGCTTGCGCAGGGCCGAATGGTCGTCGTCGTCGATGACGAAGACCGGGAGAACGAGGGCGACTTGATACTGGCCGCAGAGCATGCGACCCCGGAGCGACTCGCGTTCATGGTTCGACACAGCAGCGGCGTCATCTGCGCAGGCTTGCCTGGTGAGCGGCTCGACGCGTTGAATCTTCCCCTCATGGTGGCGCGCAACACCGAGTCGATGTCGACGGCCTACACGGTCACGGTCGACTACCGACACGGCACCACGA
>NZ_JBFUGE010000979.1:0-1603 GCF_056403075.1 Ideonella sp. P3_A4
GCTCTGCCGTGACGTCCGTCCACGCTGAGCAGATCGCCATCGCGCACGCCGTGCGGGAACCGCACCGTGACCTTGTAGCGTCGGACTGCCGCCTGCCCTGTGCCAGCACAGGCACCGCACGCCTGCCTCGCCCTGCCGTCGCCATGGCAGGCATCGCACTCGGTCTGTGTATCCATCCATCCGAACCAGGAGCTTTGCCGCATGGCTCCTGACCCGTGGCACTGAGGGCAATGTCCGCCCAGTAGACGGTAGCCCGCGCCTTCGCAAGCCGAACACTCCTGCGTCACCTTGCCCTGCAACACCTTGGTGCAGCCGAAAGCCGCTTCCTCGAGTGTCAACCTGACCCTGCGGTTGATGGTTCGAGCCGGCTGCTGGGCAGCTTCGCCTTCGCGCTGGCGCTCCTGCGACTGACTCGGTTCGCCTTCGCCAGTACCGGCATCTGGCCAGGGCCTGTGGAAGCCGGCATCGCGAATGGCCTCGACGGCGCGATTGATGCGCTGCATCTTGGCGACCGCGGCGAGGCTGTTGTTTCGGTCGGGGTGCCACTGCGAGACCAGTCGGCGCCATGCGGCCTTGACCTCCATCTCCGTGGCGTCGGGGGTCAACCCCAGTTCGGCAAACGCGCTCTCGATGTCCTGCTCCAAGGTCCTGTCCAATCGTCGTCACGCGTTGGGTACGAGGGTGGCCTTCAACGGAAAGCTGATCACCCAGGCCAACCAACGCCAAGCGCTCGGGTTGTCGGACATGATGCCCAGCCAGCCTTTGAGCTGCGCCTGCCTGAAGGCCCGATGCGTGTCGCGCTTCTTCAAGTCGTACATGTGGTGGACGGCGTGGGTGAGTTCGTGCAGCGCCACGACAGCCAGATTCGAGCCCGTGAGGCCACAGTACAACTGGGCCTCTTGTTTGGCCCCGTGGTACCAGCCGAAGGCGTTGCCGGACTCAGACTTGCTGATGCGGCGCAGCGTCACAGGATGACCGGCGACGAGGATTCTCTTGGGCATCACGGGCTGCTGCGGCACCTGGCCGAGCACGACCCTGTCGTACCGAACGTCACTGGCGAGGTGTTCGGTCAGCAACAGGTTGAACCAGATCCATGCCTGCGGATTGCGCTGCGCGAACTCGACCATGCCAGTGGCAAAGCTGTGGGTGTAGGCCTCTTCGACGCAGCCTTGCTGGCATCCCTTGCTGAAGTGGGTCAGCCGAATGACGCATTCGAGAAAAGCCTCGGCCAATCGCAAACCTCGCAAGTCGTCCCGGAGTTCGATCCGACCGTCCTCCAGGTTCACACATGCTCGCCGTCGGCGGTCTCGCATGAGTGAGCGATGCAGAACCTCGACACGCAGCTGGTAGGGGCCAAGCGTGACATGCGACGGCATGCGCGCGCACCGGCCCGTGCCGGCACGAGGCGCAGAAATGGCGGCATGAGCGAGCGATGTGGACATGAGGGGCCAGGCAACAACATGAGAGGATCGTTGCGAAATGAATGCTGCGACGCAACAACTGTTGGTATATCACGCTGGCGTGGCACGCCGAATCGACCTGCGACGCGCTCGGTCATTCTGACGAGAAGCCGATATAGGCGCATACTGCATGAGTATGCTGC
>NZ_JBFUGE010000980.1:0-1592 GCF_056403075.1 Ideonella sp. P3_A4
CAGATCGACGGCGTGCGCTCGGTCACTGCGCGGTCGGTGGTGCGGCGCCTGCCGTTCGGCGGGCCCTTGACCTTCGGCACCGGCAGCGAGATCACCCTGGAGCTGGACGAGCTGGCCTTCCAGGGCAACGGGGTGTTCCTGTTCGCCAGCGTGCTGGAGCGCTACTTTGCGCGTTATGCGGCGATCAACACCTTCACCCAGCTGAGTCTGGTGTCCGCCCAACGCGGCCCGCTCAAGCGCTGGCCGGCGCGGGTGGGGCACGGCGGCGCCGAGCTGGAGCAAGAKGCATGACGGCACGCGAGTCCGCCGCCGAGCACGCGGCCGCGCTGCAAGCCTTGTTCGACCAGGTGGCGGCGGCCCCGTGGGCGCATGACTTCTTTGCGTTGCTGCGTCGTATTGAGGGCCTGTCGCCCGAGGCGCCGCGCCTTGGCCGCGCGCTGCGGCCCACGCAAGAGGCTGTTCGCCTGGGCCAGGAGCCGGAGCTGGACTTTGCGCCGGCCGCGCTGGCCAGCTTCACGCCGGGCCGCACGGCGCCGCGTTTGGGCGTGCGCTTCTTCGGCCTGCTCGGCCCGCAGGGGCCGATGCCGCTGCACCTGACCGAGTACACGCGCGAGCGCCTGCACCACCGTGGCGACCCAACGCTGGCGCGTTTTCTCGACGTGTTCCACCACCGGCTGCTGCTGTTCTTCTACCGTGCCTGGGCCCAGGCTCAGCCGACAGTGCAGCACGACCGGCCGGCCGATGACCGCTACGCCGCATGGCTGGGGGCAGCCGTGGGCTTGAACGGCACACTGCGCCCGCAAGACAGCGTGCCGCAGAACGCACGCCTGTTCCACGCCGGCCTGCTCGGCGGCGCCGGGCGTCACCCTGAGGGCTTGGCGAAGATCCTGTCGCTGCACTTTGGCGTGCCCGTGCGCATCGAGCAGCACGTGCCGCACTGGTTGCCGATCGAGCCCGAGGATCGCAGCCGCCTGGGCCACGCGCGCAATCGGCCCGAGCGGGTGGGGGCCACGCTGGCACGGCTGGGTCAGAACACCAGCGCAGGCAGCAAGCTGTGGGACCGGCAATACAAATTCCGCGTCGTGCTGGGCCCGTTGACGCTCGCGCAGTACGAAAGCTTCCTGCCCGACGGCTCGGCCTGGCGGCCGCTGAACGACTGGGTGCGCCAGTACGTGGCGCCCGGGCTGCAGTGGGATGTGCAGCCACTGCTGGCCCGCCAAGAGGTGCCCGCACCGCAACTGGGCCGCCATGCGCGCCTGGGCTTGACGACTTGGGGCGGCCGCGCCGGCCACCGCCCGCACACGCACGACCGCGGTGACCTGCGCCTGCGGCCCGGCGCGACGCTGCGCTCATCACCGCAAGGAAACGCCGGGCCGCCCCAAGTTTCCTTGACCCCCTCGGGGGGCGGGCTGGGCGTAGCCCAGTCCTGGGGGCATTCACGACAACTTCAGGGGGCCACGCCATGACCGAGATCGCACGCACCGCCTTGTTCGGCAAGCTCAATCCGCTGGCCTACAAGGCCATCGAGGGCGCCACCGTCTTTTGCAAGCTGCGCGGCAACCCGTTTGTCGAACTGCAGCACTGGCTCTACC
>NZ_JBFUGE010000981.1:0-1592 GCF_056403075.1 Ideonella sp. P3_A4
GCATGGTGCTCACGCTGATGTAGCGCAGCTCAGCCTCTGAGGTGTTGATGATCTGATGTGCCGTGGACTTTCCGCCTGCTGGCGCCGCGATGAAGTCTCCCGCTCGGATTTCGTACTCTTCAGGCCCGAACCGCAGCTTGCCGCTGCCGGACAAGACGAAGAACATCTCTTCGTTCGCGTGGTGATTGTGGAAGGGCCAAGCACGCTTGCCGGGCGGAACCACGGTCACGCCATAGCCGAGCTTGGATCCACCGATGAGGCTCGACACCTGGGCGCCGGAAGCCTGAAACGAGTCGCCGTGTTGATGCGAACCGAACTCGAGTTCGTCGACATTGATGATGGGTTTCATGCGTAGGTGAAGGTTGGGACTGGCCTGACGTTGAAGTTGAGCCACAGGCCGAGGCTTCTGAAGCCCTGTCGACTCTAACGCCAGGTTAGACACCACCCTTCGAGGCCTCAAGCGCAAAGTGCCAGCTGCTGACAGCATAGTGGCAGCAACTGGCGTGCGATGCCTCGCGCCGGATGTGAGCTCGCGCTGCGGCCCTTCAGCTGATCAAGGCCAGGTCGAACGCCCGCTCGGCAAACCACAGTGCCGCGACTGCCGCAATCGCCACCGAGCCGCCGCCTAGCACCACGCGGCGGTAGAAGCGCGTGTCGCGCACCCACCAAGCCAGCGGCAAGGCGATGGCCACGATGCCCAGCTGGCCCAACTCGACGCCCACGTTGAAGCCGACCAGCGTGCGCGCCAGTGCGGCCGGGTCCAGCCCCAGTTCCTTCAGCGCGCCGGCAAAGCCGAAGCCGTGCACGAGGCCAAAGACGAACGCGAGTTGCCAGCGCACACCGGGCAGGAAGCGGCGCAGGTTGTCGATCGCGGCCAGGACCACGCTGGCAGCGATCAGCGATTCGACGATGCGCGACGGCGGGTCCGCGTAACCGAGCACCGCGATCGCCAGCGTGATCGAGTGCGCCACCGTGAAGGCGGTGACGACCTTGGCGACTTGCAACAGCGCATCCGTCCAGGTGATCGGCGCGGCGTCGTCGTTCGAGCCGCCTGCGGCCGACAGGGGGCGAGGAGGAACAACCAAGACTTCGAGAGCGCGAGCGGATCCGGCGGACGGCTTCGAGCCCGCCCTGCGCCCGCCCATGACCACCGCCGGCAGCATCAACGCCAGCAGGAACAGCACATGGTCGGTGCCGATCAGGATGTGGTGCACACCTTCGGCGACGAAGCCGGTGAACGTGCKGGCGTGGGCACTGCCGGCGCTCACGCCATCGGCCGCGGCAACATGCTCGGCCGAAGCGCCTTGGCCGGCCGAGGCGCCCGAGCCCGCTGACCCGGCCAGTGCCACCGGCCCGGCAGCAGGCGCCAGCACCGCCGTGCTGGCCGCCGCTTGCGCATCGGCGCGCCATTGCAGCAGCCCGCGGTGTGATGCATCGCTGTCGGCAAACAGGCGGTAATCGACCCGCACGCCAGCAGCGCCCGCGTCGGCCGCGCATTGCCAGCGGCGCTCCAACACCGCGTAGGTGCCGTCGGCGTGGTTGTCGATGCGCGGCGTGGCTAACGCGCCGGGGTCACAAGCGCTGTTGCCAGC
>NZ_JBFUGE010000982.1:0-1579 GCF_056403075.1 Ideonella sp. P3_A4
CTGCGTGAGGCGCGCAAGACCCCGCGTGAGGCCCGGTACAGGCCTCAGCGTGCCGATCAATCAGTAGGGAAGGCGGCCCATCGCCCGAAGCGACAGGCCGGTTGAGCCGTGTGGGCCTGAGACGACCCGACCCGTCTTACCGGGTTGGCCGGTTCCGGCCCATGACGCGCTTGTACCACTCGTGGAAGTGCTGCATGCCGTCTTCCATCGGACTCTGGTACGGGCCGGACTCGTCGTCGCCACGCTCGAACAAGGCCTTGCGGCCGGCGTCCATGCGCTCGGCGATCTCGTCGTCCTCGACGCAGGTCTCCATGTAGGCCGCGCGCTGGGCCTCGACGAACTCGCGCTCGAAGGCGGCGATTTCTTCCGGGTAGTAGAACTCCACCACGTTCAGCGTCTTCTGCGGCCCTTGCGGGTACAGCGTCGAGACGGTCAGCACGTTCGGGTACCACTCGATCATGATGTTCGGGTAGTAGGTCAGCCAGATGGCCCCGTGCTTGGGCGGCCGGCCTTGCCCGAAGCGCAGCACCTCGTCGTGCCAGCGCTGGTAGACCGGCGAGCCGGCTCGCTCCAGCGTGTTGCGCACCCCAACCGTCTGCACCGAGTGGTGCTTGCCGAACTCCCAGCGCAGGTCGTCGCAGGTGACGAACTGGCCGAGACCCGGGTGGAACGGGCCGACGTGGTAGTCCTCGAGGTAGACCTCGATGAAGGTCTTCCAGTTGTAGTCGCACACGTGCTTCTCGACGTGGTCGAGCACGTAGCCCGAGAAGTCGAGGTCGGCCCGCGGGCCCAGGTTGGCCAGGTCGGCGGCGATGTCGCGGCCGTTGTCCTCGAAGACCAGCCCGTTCCATTGCCGCACCTTGTAGTTGTTCAGGTGCAGGCAGGGGTCGCGGTCGAAGTGCGGCGCGCCTACCAGTTGGCCGTGCAGGTCGTAGGTCCAGCGGTGCAGCGGGCAGACGATGTTCGAGCGCGTGTTGCCGCGCCCACGAAGCATCACCGCCTGCCGGTGGCGGCAGACGTTCGAGATCAGCTCGACTCCGTCGCGGGTGCGCACCAGCGCGCGCCCTTCGCCTTCTTGCGGCAGCGCGTAGTAGTCGCCCAGTTCGGGCACGGACAGTTCGTGCGCCAGGTAGCGCGGTCCGTGCTGAAAGATGAGTTCCTGCTCCCTACGGAGCAGATCCTCGTCGAAATAGGTGGATACGGAGAGTTGAGAGCGCGCGCGCTCCAGAGCTTCCAGCGTGATGCTCAGGTCCGACATGATCCCCAGGATCTCCAAAAAGCATGTCTGCCCCCCACCCGGTGGCCCCGCGGGTGGGTCTAAAAATGAAACCCCGCTTGACACCTGTGAGGTTGGGCAGCGGGGGGACGTATTCTAGCCGGGCTGTCGGTTGGGGGCCACGGCACGGGTAATTTGCTGCGGCTTTTGCCCGCGGCTGCACCCTGATACGGGTTTACGCGAAATGTGCTGACTACAATTGCCATTTGCCCGTAACAATCCAAGATGCCCCGCGCCGCCTCCCCCGCAGCACCGGCCGCTGACGTCCCCGCCAGCTATGAAGCCGCGCTGACGGAACTGGAC
>NZ_JBFUGE010000983.1:0-1578 GCF_056403075.1 Ideonella sp. P3_A4
GCCAGGTCGAGCGCCAGCTCGATCAGCGCAAAGATGCGGCTGGCGCTGCGCTGCACATGGCCCAGGTTGTCGGCCAGCCGCAGCGACAGCCGGCGCAGCCGCTCACGCTCGTGCTCGGGCCCCGAGTGCTCACGCAGCAGGCCGTTGATGAGCTCCTGGTCTTCGGTCACATGGTCGATGTGGCCGGCCATGCGCTGGCCCAGGCCCGACAGCGCGGACGGGGCCTCGCGCGTGCCTTCGACATCGGTCGGCAGCGTGGCGTTGCCTCCCAGCACGCGGTTGACGGCGTCGATCAGCAGGCGCGGCCCGGTCGGCTTGGGCAGCACCTCGGTCACGCCGCAGGCCGTGGCCAGCTTGTGGGCTTCGGTGCTGCGGTAGGTGGCGGTGTAGAAGATCACCGGCGTGGCCGCGATCTCCGGCTCGGTGCGCATCTTGGAGACGAACTCGAAGCCGTCCATCACCGGCATCAACAAGTCGGTGATGACGAGATGGGGACGCAGCTCGCGTGTGTGTTCCAGCGCCAGCGCGCCATTGGCCGCTTCGATCACCTCGTGGCCGACGCTGGCCAAGACCACCTTCAGGTAGTGGCGATTGGACGAGCGATCGTCGACGACAAGGATGCGGGCCATGGCGCCCGCTTCTTAGCATGAAAGCGCAGCGCTATCAATCGTTGCGTTGGCCTGGCGCTTGTGCTGCAGTCTCACTTGCGTGCCGTAGCTGCGGTAGCGGTCCTGCAGTGCCTGTGCGCGCCGTGACAGATCGCCGTTATTGCCGATGCGGGCACCGTGCTGGTCCAGCGTGTGCATCGCCAGGTCCATCAGTTTGCCGTTGAGTGATTTCTCGGCACAGTCGAGCAGCGTGCGAACCGCGCGTTCGGGCTCGCCGGCAACGGTGTGTGACAACGCGGCCTCGGCCTGTTCGCAGATCAGCGCGTAGCGCGCGCGGATCTGCGGCTCGAAGTCGGGCCGCCCTTGCGCTGCGCGGCACAGCAGTTCGTTGGTCGTGCGGGAGACAGCAAAACGGTCCGCCAGCATCGTCACCATGTCCGGTACGTTTTCCAGCCGCACTTCGCGTGCGTGCAGGCGCGATAGCACACTCAGCAGGTTGCAGGCCGCCTCGAACTCGTAGTTAGGCTCATTGATCTCGGACATGGCCTGCTGCGTGAGCGCCACGGTCTCGGCCACCTTGCGCTCGAGCAACAGCTTGAGTGTCGCCAGCGTGGCCTCGAAGCGGCGCAAGCGTGCGCTCTTGGGTTGCGCTTCGAAAGCCGACGACATGGCATGCAGCGACTGGGTCAGGCCACGCAGGTCGCCGCGGTCGAACTGGATCGTGCCCAGAAGCACCAGGCCCTGCAGATCGAAGACCTTCGAGTTCTGCCCCAGCACGGCCGCGCGTTGCAGTGCGTCGGCCGCCTCTTTCTGGTCCCCATGGTAGAAGGCCAGCAGGCCGAATTTGAGCGTGCGTGCCACGCAGCCTGGCGTCAAGGCGCTGGCGCGGCGCAGTGAGTTCAAGGCCTGTTGATGCTCGCCCTGGTCCAGCAGCACCTTGCCCATCACGTCATAGGCGTCGGCGTAGCGG
>NZ_JBFUGE010000984.1:0-1578 GCF_056403075.1 Ideonella sp. P3_A4
GTTCGAGGTTCAGCGTCATGGGGACGACCTGATCGCGCAAAGCCAAGGCGATGAAGATCGCCGCGACGCCACCGGCCGCGCCCAGCAAGTGTCCCGTTGCCGACTTGGTGGAGGTGATGGCGAGTGGGGCGTTGACGCCGAACAAGTCGCGTACAGCGGCCAACTCGCCCAGGTCGCCGACGGGCGTCGAGGTCGCGTGCGCGTTGAGATGCTGCAAGTCAGCAGGGGTCAGGCCGGCCTGCGTCAGCGCCGTCTGCATCGAACGTCGCGCGCCGCTGCCGTCTTCGGGGCTGGAGGTGATGTGAAACGCATCGGCGCTGGTGCCATAGCCAACGAGTTCCACCAGGGGCGTGGCGCCGCGCCCAAGTGCGTGTTCGAGCGACTCAATGACCAGCATGCCGGCGCCTTCGCCCATGACGAAACCGTCGCGGCTTTGGTCGAAGGGTCGCGATGCGCGGGTGGGTGTGTCGTTGAAGCCGGTGGACAAGGCTTTCGCTGCGGCAAAGGCGCCGAGGCTGACGCGGTCGATCGCGGCCTCGGCGCCACCGCATACGGCGATGTCTGCCTCGCCGCAGCGGATCAGCCGCGCCGCGTCGCCGATGGCTTGGATGCTCGCGGCACATGCGGTCACCGGGGCACCCATGGGCCCCTTCAGGCCATGCCTGATCGACACGTGACCTGCGGCAAGGTTGACCAGGAACGAGGGGATCGTGAACGGCGAAAGACGCTTCGGCCCACGCGTCTCGGTCGTGCGCACCGCACCCGCAATCGCCGGGAAGCCGCCGATGCCCGACGCGATGACCGTGGCCGTGCGCCGCTGCGACGCTTCGTCGGCTGGAGCCCATTGCGCCTGCCCGAGTGCCTCTTGCGCAGCGGCGAGCGCGAAGGCGATGAAGCGGTCCATCTTGCGCTGGTCTTTGGTCGACACGAAGCGGTCGATGTCGAAGCCGCCGACGGCATCTTCGCGCACGTCAGGCACCACACCGCCAACGCGGGCCGCGATGTCGGCAGTGATCGAATCCGGCAGCAGCCGCAAGCCTGACTGGCCGGCCAGCAGCCGCTGCCAAGTCAGCTCGACGCCGCAGCCCAGAGGCGAAACCAATCCCATGCCGGTGACGACGATTCGGTGGTTCGCAGCGGGAGCTGGTTGCATGGATTCCGTCCTGGCGAGTTTATTGATGATGATCAACATCATACGGTATGAGTATGATCGTCATCAAAAGTCGGGTCCCATCGGCCCGAAAGGACCGCCATGAAAGTCTCGAAGACTCAGGTGACTGAGAATCGCCAGGCCATCCTTCAGGCCGCGGCCCGGCTGTACCGCGAGCGCGGCTTCACCGGCGTGGGCGTCGCCGACATCACACGCGCGGCCGGGCTCACCCACGGCGGGCTGTACCGGCACTTCGAATCGAAGGAGGCACTGGCAGCCGAGGCCGCGAAATTTGCATTCGGGTGGAAACTCTCGGAGTTGGAAGCACCCGGTGCCGAGGCGGACGCAGATCCCGGCACGTTCCTTCAAACCGGCGTCGCGAACTACCTGTCACCACAGCACCGCGACAGCGTCGGCCAAGGCTGCCC
>NZ_JBFUGE010000985.1:0-1575 GCF_056403075.1 Ideonella sp. P3_A4
CCACAGTCGTTCCTCCGGTATCAGCGAAGTAGCCGCCGAGCTCCGCCGACACATCGACGTTCAGCACGTCGCCAGCCCGGATGATCCGGCCCCCAGGGATTCCGTGCGCCGCTTCTTCGTTGATGCTGATGCACGTGGACCCGGGGAAGTTGTAGGTCAGCTTCGGCGCAGACCGGGCACCATGTTCTTCCAGCAGCCGTTCGCCGAGCAGGTCGAGATCGCGGGTCGTCATGCCCGGTTCTGCGGCATCGAGCATCTGCTGCAGCACCAACGAGACGATCCTGCCGATTCGTTTCAGTGCGACGACGTCGTCTTGCGTTTCGATGGTCATGTTTGATCTCGGTGAAAGGTTGCGTGATGTCGATGTCAGTGTAGTGGCCTCGGGTCGCCGGGTGCGCTCGATCTTGCTTGGGCCTGCCTGGATCACCATGTCCAGTCGCTATGGGGTTATACGTACGACGGATGTCGTTGCCGGCGCCATCATGCGGCCCAAAAAATGGCTGACGCTTCGTCGGTCCGTTTGGCTCCTCCTTCGACAGGTTCTTCATGACACACCTCAACCGTCGCTTTTCCTTTCGTCCGCTTGGCATCGCCACCTGTGCGGTGCTAACCGTCGCGTCCTTCGGTGCCGTGGCGGGGCCGAATGACGTGGCCCAGTTCAAGGATGTCTTCAAGGAGCTGATCGAGATCAACACGAGCGACTCCGTGGGCAGCACGACGGTGGCGGCGCAGGCCATGAAGGATCGCTTGAAGGCCGCGGGGTTCTCGGGCGACGATTTCGAGGTGATCGAGCCGTTTCCTCGCAAGGGGAATCTGTTGGGTCGATACAAGGGAACGGGGGCGCTGCGTCCGTTGCTGCTGCTCGCGCACATCGATGTGGTCGAGGCCAAGCGAGAGGATTGGAAGACCGATCCTTTCAAGCTGCAGGAAGTCAACGGCCGCTACGTGGCACGTGGCGTGATCGACGACAAGGCGATGGCGGCCATCTACGTGTCCGTGTTCTCGCAGCTCAAGGCCGAAGGCTTCAAGCCGAAGCGCGACATCATCCTGGCACTCACGGCAGATGAAGAGAAGGGGGCGTCCCCCGCCAACGGCGCCGCATGGCTGCTGAAAAATCGGCGCGCTGACGTGGACGCGGAAATCGGCATCAACGAAGGGGGCCGCGGTGAAATCCGCAGCGGCAAGCCTTTCTCCAACGTGGTGCAGCTGGGGGAAAAGACCTTCGTCCAGTACGAGCTCGAAGCCACCGGCCCTGGTGGCCACAGCGCCCGCCCCACACCCGACAACACCATCTACGAGCTGGCCGAAGCGCTGCTGCGCTTGCGCGCCCATGGGTTCGCGCCCGACCTCAGTCCGGCAGCGCTGACCTATTTCGCGCGCAGCGCCCCGCTGCAAGAAGGCCAGACACGGGCCGACTTCGAGGAAGTGGCGACAGGCAAGCCCTCAGCAGCTGCCGTCGAGCGCCTCTCGCGCAAGCCAGACCTGGTCGGGTTGATGCGAACGACCTGTGTGGCGACCATGGTTCAGGCCGGCCACGCCCCCAACGCGCTGGCCCAAAGCGCCAAGGCCGTGATC
>NZ_JBFUGE010000986.1:0-1574 GCF_056403075.1 Ideonella sp. P3_A4
GTAGCGTGCGTCGCCCGGTAGCGCGGCCAACTGCGCCGGCATGCCCGCGTCCACGTGCAGCTCAGCCTGGCGTTCCAGCAGGCCGTCGCGCCGGCGCAGCAAGCCGATCTCGCGCTCGAAGATCGGCGCGCGCTCCGCAGCGGTCAGCGCGGCGAACGGCACGACGTGGTCGATGCGGTTGAACAGCTCGGGCCGCAGACTCTCTTGCACGACGCGTTCGAAATGCTTCCGAGGATCGTCGTTGCCTCGCAGCATGCCGATCGGCGCTCGCATCGAAGCCTCGGCGCCGAGGTTCGACGTCATCACCACGAAGCAGCCGCAGAAGTTGGCAGTCAAGCCGTCACCGCCGGTCAGCCGGCCTTCGCCGAGCACCTGCAGCAGCAGGTCGAAGAAACTCGGATGCGCCTTCTCGAGTTCGTCGAGCAGCAGCACCGAGAACGGTTGGCGCCGCACTGCGCCGGTCAGTACCCCTTCTTCGCCACCCAGATCGCCCAGCAGCCGCAGCACAGCGGCCGGGTCAGCGTACTCGCTCATGTCAAAACGGATCATCCGGCGCGGATCGCCGAACATKAACTCCGCCAGCGCCTTCGCTGTCTCGGTCTTGCCGACGCCGGTGGGCCCGATCAGCAGCAGTGACGCGATCGGCTTGCCGGTGCGGGCGAGGCCCGTCTTGGTCGTCGCCAGCAGGCCCGTGACGACGTCGAGCGCATCGGGCTGGCCGAACAGGCGGCGGCGGAAGAAGGCATCGACCTCGGCGAGGTCCAGCGGCTGGCGCGGATCGAGCATGCGCCGCGGCATGCCTGTCTCCGCGCAGAACGCCTCGATGGCATCGTCGCGGCTCAGGCTCGCCGTGCGGCCGCGCGCGTGCAGGATCATCTCTTCGAAGAAGCGGATACCCTTGCCCGGAAAGCCCGAGTACGGCGAGAAACGCCGCTGCAACGCGAGCAGCTCGGCCACCGCGTCGCGCGCGACCGTGACACGGTGCTCACGTGCCAGTGCCGCGACCGCCTCCACCATCACGCGCTCCTGCGCAGCCTCGCCGAGTTCGGGCATGCGGACCGTCTGGAACAGTGCGCCGAAGCCAGGCGAACGCAGCTCAATGCGCGCGAGCTCAGCCGGCGTCGCCTCGGCCAGCAGCATCAACCGGCCGCGCGCGAGGGGCTCGCGCAATGCGTCACCCAGACTCACGGCGTTGCCCTGGTACTGGCCCACCTCGAACAACTCTGACAGGTGGCCAACGTACAGAATCACGTCGCGCCGCGCCAGCTCGCTACACAGCACCGCCAACGCGTGCTGCCAGCCGCCGTCGCGCGTCAGGCCTTGAATCAAGCGGGCGGCGGTCGTCTCCCATGGCGCGGCCGCGTGACGCCGCGCACGATCGCGCACGTAGTGCCGGACCAGCGCCGTCTTGCCGCTGCCCTCAGCGCCCACCACCAGCACGCTGCGTGCGAACGCACCCTCGACCGCACGCTCCAGCGTCGCCAGCGGTTCCTCGAGCCCGATGGCGGCGCGCGGGTCGGGCCGCATCTCATCGGACACGCCGTTCAGCAGAGGCTCGCTGCGCTGCTGCAATT
>NZ_JBFUGE010000987.1:0-1572 GCF_056403075.1 Ideonella sp. P3_A4
AGCCTGGAGTTCGTGCTGTCAGACGAGCAGGTGGATCTCATCGACAGCGGCATCGACCTCGCCGTGCGTTCCGGCACGATCCGCGACGAGTCCCTGGTGGCTCGGCCGCTGGCCGAAACCCGGCTCATCGTTGTGGCGAGCCCCGGGTGCATAGCGCTGCACGGCTCCCCGCAAACGCCGCAGGCCTTGGGTGCCTACCCTTGTCTGGCGGCGCGTGGCAGAAAAGGCCTGGCGACCTGGCAACTGGTGGGGCCCCGTGGCACCGTGCCGGTGGAAGTTCAAGCCAGGCTCACGGCAAATGGCATGGGCGCCTTGATCGCCGCAGCCAAGGTGGGCCTGGGCGCCGCGCTCGTTCCTCGCCTGCTGGTCGAAGCCTCGCTCAGAGACGGCACCTTGGTGCAGCTGATGTCCCGCTACAAAGGGCACAGCCCGGGCGTGTTTGCGGTCTATCCGAGCCGCCTGCATCCCTCTGCCGCACTCAAGGCGTTCCTGAGCTTTCTGGTCGAAGAGGCGGCAAAGGTCAGGGGCTGAAGTGATCTCGCCAGCGGCGAGTTCGGTGTTGGTCGTGGGTTCAGATGGAGGCTTAGCTGGCTACGGCCGCCTCATTCACCTTGGCCAGAAGCTTCTCCAACCCGGCCTTGATCTTCTGCGGGCCACCGTCCTCGTGGGATGCCACTTGGCCTCCGTCCGCCGGTGCCACGTCCATGATGGTGATTTTTCCGTCTCGGGTGAAGGCGATGTCGACCTCACCCACGTGCTTGCACAGTTCATCGATACGAGGCAAGAGTGCCTGCAGGTTCTGGGAGAGGGCATTGAGATCGACGCCTTTCCCCTGCAAGGTACTGACGAGCTTCTGGGCCTGGCCCTCGCCGGCGAACGGGTGGGAAAGCATCTTGGGCTTCTTGGTCGCCACCTTGTCGACGTTGGCCAGCCAGACACCGCCGCCGGTCGCCTGAACCGGTTTCGCATTTCCGTCCATGGTGATGCTCTGCGGCGGAGGACGGTCGATGATCTGCACGACCGGGAAACCCATCTCGGCCAGCTTCTTGATGGTGGCGACCTCGCGCCGCACGGCATCGGCCTTGCCGTCGTCGCGTGCCTGCAGCCAACCTGCCTGGCCGGTGCCATCGGGAAACCATTGCTTGTCGTTGCCTCCGTCGGGATTGGAGACACTGAGTGCCATGGGTTGCTGGGCGGTCGATGTCGACTGGCTGACCGTTGTCGTCGCCTGAGTGCTGGCCGCGGGCTGAGGCAAGCTGGACGCAGCCATCTCGGGCGTAGCCCGCGGGGTCACTGTCGGCGACGTCCGGTTGGTCGGGCTCGGCAACGGCTGGCGCGGGCGCGGGCTGCCGGCGACGTTGGTGCTGGTCCGGGCTGACAGCCCTTCCTGCAGCTGCGACGGCGACGGGCTGCGGTTCTGCGGCTGGATCTGCTGCCCTTGAGACGACCCGGTCTCCTGGGGCTGCTGTGTCTGGGTGGTGTTGTTCAGGCGAACGTTGTTGTACACGGCGGTAGCGTCATCAAAAGGATGCGCAAACGGTAGTACCGCCAAGGTGCCGTGAGCGGGCTCCC
>NZ_JBFUGE010000988.1:0-1571 GCF_056403075.1 Ideonella sp. P3_A4
GCTGATGACCGCCTGATCCTTCCCAGGCGTTCAACCAGAAAATCGCCCGGCTCAGGCCGGGCTTTTTTTCGCCCGATCAGGCCGCTTGACGTCGGCTTCATAATGAGGCCAACACCCACAACAAATGAACTCCAAGAGGCATCTGTCATGAGCGCACTGGACACACAAGCCCTGGGCATGGTCCCGATGGTGATCGAGCAGTCGGGCCGCGGCGAACGGGCCTACGACATCTACTCTCGCCTGTTGCGGGACCGCATCGTTTTTCTGGTCGGCCCGGTCAATGACCAGAGCGCCAACCTGGTGGTGGCGCAGCTGCTGTTCCTGGAAAGCGAAAACCCCGACAAGGACATCTTCTTCTACATCAACTCGCCGGGCGGCAGCGTCAGCGCCGGCCTGTCGATCTACGACACGATGCAGTTCATCAAGCCGGACGTATCGACCCTGTGCATCGGCATGGCCGCCAGCATGGGTGCCTTCCTGTTGGCCGCGGGTGCCAAGGGCAAGCGCATTGCGCTGCCGAACAGCAAGATCATGATCCACCAGCCGCTGGGCGGCGCGCAGGGCCAGGCGACGGACATCGAGATCCACGCGCGCGAGATCCTGAAGACCCGTGAGCAGTTGAACCGCATCCTGGCTGAGCGCACCGGTCAGCCGCTGGAGAAGATCCAGACCGATACCGAGCGCGACTACTACATGAGCGCCGAGGAAACCAGGGCCTACGGCTTGATCGACCAGGTGATCGAGAAACGCGGCATTCCCAGCGCTTGACCCCCACGTTTTCCTGACCGCCGGCATGGCCGGCGCTTGCTCTATCATTGACCCAGGCTTCCCAGGCCCCAACTCGCACTCCCATGCCCGACAAGAAAGGCGCCTCTGGCGAAAAAGTCCTCTACTGCTCTTTCTGCGGGAAGAGCCAGCACGAGGTCAAGAAGCTCATCGCCGGGCCGTCCGTGTTCATTTGCGACGAGTGCATCGAGCTGTGCAACGACATCATCCGTGATGAAGTGCCAGCYGAAGGCGCCACCGCCAAGACGGCCAAGTCCGACCTGCCGGTGCCCAGCGAGATCAAGGCCAGCCTCGACCAGTACGTGATCGGCCAGGACCCGGCCAAGCGCACGCTGGCCGTGGCCGTCTACAACCACTACAAGCGCCTGAAGCACCTCGGTGCCAGCAAGGACGAGGTGGAGTTGGCCAAGAGCAACATCCTGCTCATCGGCCCCACTGGTTCTGGCAAGACGCTGCTGGCACAGACGCTGGCCCGCCTGCTGAACGTGCCGTTCGTGATTGCCGACGCCACCACGCTGACCGAAGCCGGCTACGTGGGCGAAGACGTCGAGAACATCATCCAGAAGCTGCTGCAGAACTGCAACTACGACGTCGAGCGGGCGCAGCGCGGTATCGTCTACATCGACGAAATCGACAAGATCTCGCGCAAGGCTGACAACCCCAGCATCACCCGCGACGTGTCGGGCGAGGGCGTGCAGCAGGCGCTGCTGAAGCTGGTCGAAGGCACGATGGCTTCGGTGCCCCCGCAAGGCGGCCGCAAGCACCCGAACCAGGACTTCCTGCAG
>NZ_JBFUGE010000989.1:0-1569 GCF_056403075.1 Ideonella sp. P3_A4
GATGATCGGCGTGTGGGCCGAGCGGCGGTGGCGGCGGATCAGCGCCGCCGTCTCGAAACCGTCGATGTCGGGCATGTTGACATCGAGCAGGATCACCGCGAACTCGTGCTTGAGCACCTCGCGCAAGGCCTCGGTGCCGGAGCGGACCGTGATCACGTTCTGGTCCAGCTCCTCCAGCACCGTCTTGAAGACCAGCAACTTCTCTTGCAGGTCGTCGACGACGAGGATGTTCGCGCGTTCGACCGGCGCGCCGGCGTCGTTACTGCTCATGGTGTCACCGGCAGAGCCAGCCTCTCAACACTGCGAGCAGGTTCATCGGATCGACCGGCTTGGACAGGTAGTCCCAGGCGCCCGCCTCGATGCACTTCTGCCGATCGCCCTTCATCGCCTTGGCGGTCACCGCCACCATCGGCAGCTCGCGCCCCCGCGGCAGTTTGCGGATCTCTTTCATCGTCATGATGCCGTCCATCTCCGGCATCATGATGTCCATCAGCACGATGTCAATCTCGGGGTCGGCCTCGACCAGGCGGATCGCCTCGCGGCCGTTGTCGGCCGAGACGATGATCATGCCGACCTCGTCGAGCACGGTGGCCAGGGCAAAGATGTTGCGCATGTCGTCGTCGACGATCAGCGCCTTCTTGCCCTTCAGCCCATTCTGCGCCGCCAGGTCTTCCTCGATCTCGCGCCCTTCCTGCTCCGACAGCAGGCCCGGCCCGCGGTGCAGCCAGAAGGCGATGTGGCCACGCAAGCCTTTGAGCGAATCGGCCTCGCGCTGGCCATAGCCACCGCGGCTGCGGCCCCAGGGCGACGCCTCAGACCGATGCTGGCGGTACAACACGACCGGCAGCTGGCAGACGCTGTGCCGCTCGGCGATGGCGTCGAGGACGTCCTCGGGCCCGAAGTCGGCGACCGCGTCGTCGACCAGCACGCAGTCGGCGTCCATCAACAAATGGCGGGCCTGGCCAGCATCGTCGGCCACCAGCGGCTGCACGTCGGATTCCAGCTCGTCGACCAGTTGGTCACGCAGCGGCGACGGCGGCATCACCACCACCAGACGCTTGACCGGCCGCTCGATGTAGTTGAACAACTCGTCGATCGCCGCCTTGGCCTCGTCGGCCGATTGCAGCGGCTTGGACAAGAAGCCGATCGCGCCGGACTGCAACGCGCGGTCGCGCGCATCGTCGGTCGACACCACACAGATCGGAATGTGGCGCGTCGCCATGTCGGCCTTCAGCCGGTCGAGGATGCGCCAGCCCTCCATGTCGGGCAGGTGGATGTCGAGCGAGATCACGCTCGGGTGGTACTCGCGCGTCATCGTCAGCGCACTGGCCCCGGTGCCGGTGACCAGGCCCTTGAAGCCGCTGGCGCGCGCCGACTCGAGCATCACCTTCGCGAAGCCGAGCTCGTTCTCGACGATCAGCATCACCCGGTCGCCGGCACCGATGTCGTCGCGGTCGTCGTTCGCATCGTTGGCAAAGACCACCGGTGCCACCGCGTCCAACGGGTCAGTGTCGAGCAACGGCAGCGGAAGGCGCTCGCGCTGCGGCGCCGGGCGCACCGGTGCTTCCA
>NZ_JBFUGE010000990.1:0-1566 GCF_056403075.1 Ideonella sp. P3_A4
GTGCTGCATAGCCAGGCTCCGGTCAGCCGAGTAGCATCTCCAGTTTCCTCGGGTCCGTCTGCCTTGCAAGGCAAACTCACCACGGTTGGTGCATCTCCGGTGCCTAACCCCTCCGTCAAGGGGACCTGCCTGCGGCAGGCCCCTTACGTCGAACGTTAAGCGTCTTATGAAATCATTGCCCCCGCGACGCTCAGTCTGGCTCTATCCAATCGCTTTGGCGCTTTCAGCGGGAGTGATAGTCGTCTCACTCGTTACCGGCGTCATCGGGCTGAAGGACACCGTCGTTCCGCTGTTGTCGCTGTTCGGGACATTCTTGGGAGCCACTTTTGCCTTTCGGCTGAACGAAGACAAGGAAGTCCGAAAGCTCCTTACAACCCGACGAGAGGCGATGAATCGAGCTCTGTTCGTGATGATCAGGCAGGCAAACGCCATTCACCAGCTTGCAGATGACTTCGAGAAGTACAAGTCAGAGTTCGAGCGGGCTTTCAATCTACCGGCACTGAAGCCACCCCCGTACCAAGACTTGGTTCACAACCTAGCGGACCTGGAGTTCCTCCTGGAGTCAGACGACCCGGCGCTCCTAATGCGCATCGCAATAGAGCAGGAACGCTTTCATCAGGCTCTGGAGAGCCTCAAGACTCGCAACGAGTTCTACGTGGGAGAAGTTCAGCCGGCGTTGGCGAATGCCGCGCTCAATGGCAAGATCGTTTCAGGCGAGCAGGTCGCTATGCTTCTCGGTGAAAGACTTTTCGCCGGTGCGATGAATGGTGCCGAGATTGCGCGTCAGCACATTGAGGCTTGCAATGAGAGCATCCCCGCCATTCACAAGCAACTACACCAATGTGCGAAGGTACTCTTTCCCGGCCACAAGTTCATAACCTATGAGCGAGCCGCCTAACCCCTCCGTCAAGGGGACCTGCCTGCGGCAGGCCCCTTACGTCGAACKTTAGAGGTCAACATCGTGAACGCGTCAACTGAATGGTCATGGCAATCGGGTCCAATGCCGCAACCGTGGGCCTCTCTGTTCATGGCGCTTGCCGCCTCCATATTGCTCGGCGTTTCCGTGCATGTTGCACTGGAGGTCCGCGCATTTGCTAGCGCTGCTGTACGCACCACCGGGATTGTCATTGATTTGCACCAGCGCCAGGACACCTCACATCCAGAGATTTCGTTCGTTGATGGCTATGGCCGCGAACACCGCTTTCTGACAAAGGTGCAAAGCAGCCCGCCAGCCTTCTACAAGGGCGAGAGCGTGGTGGTTCTGTATCCTGGAGGTTCAC
Organism: Ideonella sp. P3_A4; assembly: GCF_056403075.1. Lineage (NCBI taxonomy): Bacteria > Pseudomonadati > Pseudomonadota > Betaproteobacteria > Burkholderiales > Sphaerotilaceae > Ideonella > Ideonella sp. P3_A4. The sequence continues at coordinate 1,281 of NZ_JBFUGE010000990.1, forward strand.
CTACGCAAGCACGAGTCGACAGCTTCCTCGAAAACTGGTTTGCGTCGCTGATTTCAGGCACGCTAGGAAGCCTCTTCCTACTCGCTTCAGCGCTCCTGTGGGTATTTCGGAAGCGTTTGTTTCGGCAGTACTCCAATCCGCAACACAACCAGCGTAAGAGGTCATGAAGCAATCGACACAAGATATCAATTCAAAGCAAAACCCATCAGGTTATGCCGCGCTGACCTCTAACCCCTCCGTCAAGGGGACCTGCCTGCGGCAGGCCCCTTACGTCGAACGTTAGACC
>NZ_JBFUGE010000991.1:0-1565 GCF_056403075.1 Ideonella sp. P3_A4
ATCAAACACAGCCCGACCGGTGAGGTGCGCTGCCGGCTCGACTGCGAGGCCAACGCTGTGCGCATTTCGGTGGCCAGCGCCAGCCGGCTGCCGGCGGGCTTCACCTTGGCGCAGGTGCCGCCGGGCATTTCAGGCCTGGGCCTGGTGCGGGCGCTGCTGCCCCGAAAAGGCTCGGCGATGACGCTGGAACAGTGCGGCGAAGAGGTCGTGGCGACCCTGCGGCTGGAGCCACCGGCGGTGGCGGTGCTGGAACCGTTGTGATTTCTGACGATTGGCCTGCCGGGGCTGAGTCAAAATCGGCGCAGAGATCCAACCCATGAACGCCGTGACCGCCGCCGCCAGCACCAAGGGAAAGATCCTCGTCGTCGACGACGACCGGCTGGTGTTGGCGACCGTGACCCACGGCCTGGCCCGCGCCGGCTACGAGGTGATCGACGCCGACAACGGCGACGATGCGATCCTGCTAGCCCGCCAGCACAAGCCCGACCTGGCGCTGCTGGACATCCGGATGGAAGGCAAGTCAGGCTTCGATGTCGCGGCCTACCTGCGCGCCTCGCTGGGTACCCCGTTCATGTTCCTGTCGGCCTTTGCCGACGATGACACCGTCGCCCAGGTCAAGGCGCTCGGCGCGGTGGCCTACCTCGTCAAACCGCTGGACATCGCCCAGATCGTGCCGACGGTGGAAGCCGCGCTGTCCAGCGTTCGCGCCCGCCGCGCCCCGATCCCCACCAGCCCGCTGCTGTCTGGCCCGGCCGTGGCGACGCCGGCGACCGGCCACGACCCCATCGCCGACCCAGTGCCGGTGGCCGTGGGCGTGCTGATGCACCGCTACTCGTTGCCGCGCGCCGAAGCGCTGGTCCGCCTGCAGCGCCTGGCCGAAACGGACGGGCGCTCGTTGCACGCCCAGGCCACCGCTTTGCTCGACGCGGTCGAGCTGCTGTCACGCCCCGCTTCGGGCTAGCCTAGCGTGAAGTAGAAGCGGGCGCCCTTGCCGACTTCGGCTTCGGCCCAGATATCGCCGCCGTGACGGCGGATGATGCGACGCACCGAGGCCAGGCCGACGCCGGTGCCTTGGAAATCGTTGGCGCTGTGCAGGCGCTGGAAGACCCCGAACAGGCGGTCGGCAAAGCGCATGTCGAAGCCGGCGCCGTTGTCGGACACCATCATCACGCGCTGGCCCTGGTGGTTGTCGTGGCGGAACTCGATCTTCGTCAGCGGGGCCTGGCCGCTGTACTTCCAGGCGTTGCCGAGCAGGTTCTCGAGTGCGATGCGCAGCAGCGTCGGATCGCCCTGCACCAGCATGCCCGGCTCGATCTGCACTTCGGCCACGCGCTCGGGGTGTTCGCGCTTCAGGTCTTCGATGATGTAGGTGGCCAGCTGCGACAGGTCGACCGGCTTGCGCGACAGCGGCTGCTGCTGCAGGCGTGACAAGGCCAGCAGCGCGTCGATCATGCTGTTCATGCGCGCGGCGGCGGCCAGCACGCGTTCCAGGTGGTCGTTGCCGATGCGGTCCAGAAAGCGCCCGTAGTCTTCCTTGAGGATGCGGGCAAAGCCTTCCACCACGC
>NZ_JBFUGE010000992.1:0-1562 GCF_056403075.1 Ideonella sp. P3_A4
ACTGGAAAAGCTGATGGGCCTGGTGCTGACCGCGATCGCAGTCGAGATGATCCTGGCGGGGTTGAAGCGCTACTTCTTCGGTTGAAGGCGCCCGCAGGCGCGCTTCACTTGCCGTAGCGGTCGCCGTCTTCCTTCTCTTTGCGCCATTTGACGCATCGGGGGTGGGCTGCGTATTCGGGCATCGCGCAGCGCTTGTCCATGCAGTTGTTCAGTGCGATGAGGACGCGGCCGCCGCAAACGGCATCAGGATCGAGCGGCCTGGCGGCGCTGGCCTGGGCCGCAGTTGGTGCAGCCGCGGTGGCGCTTGGTGCGGGCTGCGCGGGCGCTGGTTCGGCTGTTGCTGCAGGTGCCGGCAGGATGGCCTCGGGGCGTGGCGCTGGGCGCGTCTCGCGTGGCTTCGTGTCTGCAGGCTGGGCGCCGCCCGCCCGAAGGGGCGGCGGCTTGGCGGCAGGCGCGGCCGCCAAGGCCGGGGTGCTGCTCGGCGGCTCAGCAGAAGAGGCGCTGGCCGCAGCCATGGCGGGGGCCGATGCAGGCGTGCCTGCAATTGCCTCGTCCGCGGCCGAAGCCGCAGGCACCGCTGCCACGGCGGCGGAGGCTTCCGGTGCTGATGGCGTCACCGAAACGCTGGAGCCCGGCCTCATGACCCACCAAGTGACCCCTGYCACCACCAGCGCGGCGGCGCCTGCCACGGCGATCCCCAACCCGGAGCGCGCCGCCGGCTTGGCCGGCTCACTGCGCGCCGGTTTCGGCGCGGCGAGAGTCGGGGCCTGGGCCGCCTTGCCCTGCGCTGCCTCACGCGGGATGACGACGGTGCGGTCGTCATCGGCCGATGCAGCAGCGGGGGCTGGGGGAGGCGGCGGCTTTCGTTCGCCCGCCAGCGCCGCGCGCAACTCGGCAGCCGATTGCGGGCGATCCTGCGGGCGCACGCCGAGCGTCCAATCCAGTGCAGCGAGGAAGTCGGCCGAATACCCGGTCAGGCCCATGCGGGCCAGGGGCTGGTAGCTGTCGGCCACCGTGCGCGTGGTGGCGGCGGGCGGCGTCTGGCCCAGCAGCATGAAATGCATCACTGCGCCGAGCGCGTAGAAGTCGGTCCACGGGCCCTGGCGCAGGCCGGCTGCCTCGCCATATTGCTCGATGGGTGCGAAGCGCGGCTTCAGGATCGCGGTAAAGRTCTGCGTGCKGTCGCCGATSGCRCGCCGCGCCGCRCCRAAATCGAGCAGGATCGGSGCGCCGCCGCCRTCGGGCAGCASGATGTTGTCGGGCGMGATGTCGCGGTGGTAGACCGACTCGSCGTGCARCAGTYSSAGCCCGTCCAGCAGCGGCAGCAGCACGCCCCGCAGCCAGGCCTCGCTTGGCCGGCCGTTCATCGCTTTGCGCGCTTGCTGCAGCGTCTGCCCATGCAGGTAGGGCATCAGCATGTARGCGGTGCCGTTGGCTTCCCAGAASYGGTAGACCTTCAGCAGCGAGCGGTGRTCGAAGCGGGCCAGCAGSCGSGCYTCRTTGACGAASGAGCGRCGGCCGATGTCGAAGGTTTCGCTGTACGAGGCCGAGCGCAGCGACAC
>NZ_JBFUGE010000993.1:0-1560 GCF_056403075.1 Ideonella sp. P3_A4
GCGGCGCAGCCTTGGCCGCCATGAACACAACCCACCAGCTCGGCCTTGGAAGCATCGATGCCGGCAAATACAGCTTGATCTTGCATGGTCAGGTCTCCCCTATCGACAATGACAGTCGTTGGGGTGGGGACCCGCCAGCCGCGTTGGCTTGCACTCAGATCGGCGGTCTGTCTGTTTGGCGGCCGCGCAGTTCTGTATCGACGCTGACAGGCGGGGTGGGGGCAATCTCTGCCAGTCGGTCCAGGCCGATCTCCGGATTTCAGGCCCTCCACCCCAACCACGCAACCATACAAGCCGGATCCGCGCACGCCACTTGAAGCTGGCGGCTCCTGACCGAGCGCCGGCAAGTCAATACATGTACAGCTTGAGGACGAAGTCGGCACCGATCGCGCCGCCGCCGCCGATCGGGCCACCGGCCCACCACACGTCCACGCGGTAGGTGCCCGGTGGCACCAGGCCCGGTCCCGTGCCGATGCCCTGGTAGAAGTTCGACGCGATCATGTCGACGTCGTATTCGGCCGACTCGGYGATGGCCGGGCCGTAGATGCCGTACGGCGTTTCATAGTGGCCGGCCATGTGCATCGGCGCGCCGCCGGTCGACGGCGTCAGCGTGACCTGGAACATCGTCAGCGCCGAGACCCAGGTGTAGGTCTGGCGGCTGCCGACCATCGCGCTGAAGTGCGCATTCAGGCAGCCCGCCTGGAGCGTGACCTTGGTGCTCAACACCGGCGTCTTGTCGAAACGCGTGCTCTCACCGCCGCCGCCGACCGCCGCGAAGTTCCAGGCCGTGGTCTTGACGCCTTCGTAGACGGTGTCGAGCACCTGGTTCACCTTGCCCCGGCAGGGTGGATGCACACCGGCCAGCCCCTTGGGGTCGTTTTCGGACATGAACTGCTCGCGGCTCTGCGCCATCGCAGCACCGGACGTGGACAGCGCAGCCGCGGCCAGCGCGACGGGCGCGAGCGCCTGCAGAAGGCGAGCTTGCAAAGTGGCCATGGTGATCTCCATGAAAGGGTGGTGTAGGCGGGGCCATCACGAGCCCCCGGCCATCGGGCCCGAAGCGCGGCAGCGTGGACGCGGCAACGCAGGCCTGACGATGGAAAAGACGCAACCACCCTCACCGAACCGGACACGCCGGCGCCCCCCAACTCATGGGGGTGTGCATGCATTTCAGGGCACCAAATCGACCGTCTGTCACAAGCCTCTTGAGGATCTACTAATCACTTAGTACTATTTATCTAGTACTAATTGACCCGCGCCACTGGCCTGTCCTGTTCGACCGGCCTAACCGAAAGACAAGAATGACCACGCCCCATCCGACCGAAGGCGAGCTGGCGATCCTGCAGGTGCTGTGGGACCACGGCGGCCCGTGCACCGTGCGCGAGGTGCACGAGTCCTTGTCGCAGCACAAGGACACCGCCTACACCACGGTGCTGAAGATGATGACGATCATGGCCGACAAGGGCCTGCTGCAACGCGACGAGAGCGAACGCAGCCACCGCTACAGCGCGCAGCACCTCGAGCCCGAGGTGCAGTCGGTGCTGGTGAAGGACCTCATGC
>NZ_JBFUGE010000994.1:0-1559 GCF_056403075.1 Ideonella sp. P3_A4
TCCCTGGGCAAGGACCCCTCCGAGAACAGCGGCCCGAAGGGCAGTGGCGAGCCGTGGATCAAATCGAAGGCCTGCAGCACCCCGCCTCCGCCGCCCAGCGGGCCCCATACCCTGGTGGGTTACCTGCACGCAAGCTTTGCCAACGGGTCGGGCTACATCCGCATGGCCGACGTCAGCGACAACTGGGACTTCATCGACCTGGCCTTTGCCGAACCTACCTCGAACACCTCGGGTGAAGTGGCCTTCAAGCGCTGCCCGGCCAGCGAGTGCTCGAACGTGGAATCGGACGCCGATTTCCTCGCGGCCATCAAGGCCAAGCAGGCCAAGGGCAAGAAGGTGCTGATCTCCATCGGTGGCGCCAACGGCCAGGTCCGGCTGGAGTCCGGCGCAGCGGTGACGGCCTTCGTGAACTCGGTCTCGGCCATCATCGACCGCTGGGGTCTGGACGGCCTGGATGTCGACTTCGAAGGGCACTCACTCCAGCTCAACAGCGGCGACAAGGACGTGGCCAACCCGACCACGCCGGTGGTGGTCAACCTCATCAGCGCGCTGAAGCAGCTGAAGGCCAAGTACGGCGCCAAGTTCGTACTGACCATGGCGCCGGAGACCTTCTTCGTGCAGCTGGGCTACAGCTTCTACGGAGGCACCTGCATCAGCTGCGACACCCGCGCCGGCGCCTATCTGCCCGTGCTGTACGCACTGCGCAACGACCTCACGATGCTGCATGTGCAGGACTACAACTCGGGGCCGATCATGGGGCTGGACAACCAGTACCACACCATGGGCAACGCCGACTTCCACGTCGCCATGACGGACATGCTGCTCACGGGGTTCACCGTGGCCGGCACGACGTTCAAGTTCCCGGCGCTGCGGCCCGACCAGGTGTCCATCGGTCTGCCGGCCAGCGGCAATGCCGGAGGCGGGTTCACCAGCGTGCCGGATGTGCAGGCCGCCTTCGACTGCCTGACACAGCTCAAGCAGTGCGGCAGCTACGGCCCCCGCACGCACTCGCTGAGCCTGAATGGCCTGATGACCTGGTCGATCAACTGGGACCGCTACAACGCTTTCGAGTTCTCGACCCARCACCGGGCCTATCTGGACGCCCTGCCGAAGCCGTGATCGCCACAAGGGCGTGCCTTTCGGGGCATGCCCTTGTTCGGACGGATCACTTCCCTTCCACCCCGGCCGCCCCATCGAGGGCGTTTTCCTACACCACTTCAATCGGATTGCCGACTCCGCAGCCTGAGATGGRCGGGCATATTGGATCCAGTCTGTCACGAAGGAGCTGGACCATGTTCAAACGACTTATCCTCATCGCCCTCACCGGGGTCGCGCTCGCCTCTACTCTTAGCGCCTGCGTGGTGGCGCCGGTCGGCAGGCCGGGCTACGTACACGATCGAGACAGGGACGGCGTGCCGAACCGGTACGACGGTGACCGCGACAACGACGGCGTGCCCAACCGCTACGACCGCAGGCCGGGCGACCCGTACCATCGCTGATCCAACGCGCGGTTCTCGTCAAGAGAATCGGCCGGCGGCAGGCAGCGGCCAGAGCTGCCG
>NZ_JBFUGE010000995.1:0-1558 GCF_056403075.1 Ideonella sp. P3_A4
GGGCGAGTACTTCGCGAGGAACGCGTCAATCTGCGACTCGATGGGGTGGTGCTTCATGCCGCTTAACGTTCGACGTAAGGGGCGGCTTGCGGCTTGCCGCAAGACGTCCCCTTGACGGAGGGGTTAGACCGCTGGCCGASAGAACGCATTGACCTACCCCTCACAGTARCGCYTGATCTCATGAGCCAAGAACTCGAGGGAGGAAACTGATTGRATTCCGTAGTGTTGGCACACAACATCTACGTTTCCYTTGCGCCAGTAACCAGAYGGGCAGCAAACGACAGCCTTCCTRCTACGAGCAGCCARGCCAAGCTCCAAAAGGGTGACGGGTGCTTGTGAGCCTGGAGCGAAGTAGAAGGCGATCATTCCTGCTGYTTCCATTGCCGAAAGCTCCCACTCGACCTGTTCACGAAAGATCGGGAACGAGGCGTCKGGTGGCCAGCTGKAACTCCAGTGCGAGCGCCGAGGATTCAAGAGGACTCCGCTACAARAAGCGAGGGAGTCAGTAAGTTCTCGCTGCCAATCGAYGGTGCCACCCATGTCTATTGAYCCGGCCAAGAAGACGGATCGTTCGCTCGGCTGAATGTCTAGGACTTGGGGTGATTGAATGACGCGCATTTGGGAACTTCCTGCGGTCTAACGTCCGACGTAAGTGGCGGCTTGCGGCTTGCCGCAAGACGTCCCCTTGACGGAGATGTTAGGCGAGCGACGTTGAGCAAGGAGACGACAGGAACGCGAGGGCACCAACGGAGCGACTGGGTTCTTAGATCGCGGCGAGGCGGAGCGAAGGCACCTGGAGACTTGTGGCATTTCGGTTCCTGCAACCTCGATCATTGGCGAACCCGTTTTGCCCGTATTTTCAACCGGAAGGCCAAGCAAGCCAACGCTGGAGTGGCAGAGGGCTTCGAGMGAGTACTCACCGGCCTGACAGGCGCTGGGCTGTTCCTGGGTGGCTGAGCACTCGAAGGCCAACATATGGCGCGGTGCCAGCGCGGACGGAAAACGGGACTCGGCACTGAGACAAAGGCATTTCTGACTTTGCTTAACGTTCGACGTAAGGGGCGTCTTGCGGCTCGTCGCAAGACGTCCCTTTGACGGAGGGGTTAGGCACCGGAGATACACCAACCGTGATGGACGTACCGTGCAAGGCAGACGGACCCGAGGAAGCTGGAGATGCTACTCGGCTGACGCGAGCCAGGCTATGCAGCACTGGGGCTGCGGCTGTTTCTGCCGGGCGGCCTACCCAAAGCGGCAGAACCGACCCGGTGGCGGCTCTCACCCCAAGCTCTGGCCGTGAGCGCAGGAACCGGTGAGGCGAGGCATAGCGCAAAGGCTTCAATTTCTTGACCAACTTGGCGGGCGGAAGGTCGAAGCGACCACCGACCGCCCGCTGGCCGCCGAAGGACGGACAGCCCAAGCCGACGCTGAAGCGGGAACGCCTCTCCCATGGGCACAGGGCATCGCGACCGAGGCCTTGTGAAGCTGGCATTGGCAGATGTGACTTCAAACGAGCTCGACCTTCAACCCGGCTGTGGGCCTAACGTTCGACGTAAGGGGC
>NZ_JBFUGE010000996.1:0-1554 GCF_056403075.1 Ideonella sp. P3_A4
CCCAGACCCCGTCGCTCGGCCAGCGCACGCAGCACGGCTTCTGCCGTTGGCGAGCGGCAGATGTTGCCGGTGCAAACCATCACCACGCGGATCGGCTTGGCGACCGTCATGCACTGTGCTCCTCTTCAAAGTCCAACCGGGACAGCCGGCAATCTTCTGCGATTCAAGGGATGCGGACCAGCCCCGTCATCGTCAGCGGGCAGAGGCCGTCCTAAACTCGCAGCGCCCCCGCCTTCGCGCGCGGGCCCCGTCTGTTCACGATGATGCGCCCACTCGCCTGCCTGCTGTCCCTGGTGTTGTTCGGCCCTGCGCAGGCCACGCGAATCGAGATCGTCACTACTGACGCCCCGCCCTTCAACATGCTCGACGGCGAAGCCGCCTCGGGCTTTGCCACCGACATCCTGCGCGAGGTGCTGCAACAGGCGGGGCTGGACTATCACATCGAGTTCCTGCCCTGGCCGCGCGCACTGCTGCATGTCAAGCAGGAGCCGAACACGCTCATCTACACGATCTCGCGCACGCCCGAGCGCGAAGATCAGTATGAATGGATCGGGCCCTTCGCGCGGCACCAGGGCTTCTTCTACAAGCTCAGCAGCCGCACCGACGTGCGGCTGGAGACTCTGCAGGACGTGCGCAAGTACCGCGTGGCCACGGTGCGCGGCGATGCGCAGACCGACCTGATGCTGAAGCTCGGCATCGTCGACCTCGACAAACTCCAGCTGGTCAGCGACGGCGACACGACGATCCGCCTGTTGCTGGCCGGCCGGGTCGACCTGGTGATCGCCAATGAGTTCGGCATCGCCTGGCGGATGAAGGAGCACGGCCTGTCAGGCACCGAGGTCGAACGCACGGTCATGCTGGTCGACAACGGCGGCTACTACTTCGCCTTTGGCAAGGGCGCCGACCCGGTGCTCGTGGCCAAGCTGCGCAAGGCCTTTGCCGAGGTCAAAGAAAAAGGCCTGTCGCAGCGCCTGCTCGAGCGCTACCTGCCCGGCTGCAAGAGTTGGGCAAACGGCTGCCCGCAGCTCACTCGCTGATCTTTCCCGTCATCAACGCCCGCCAACCAGCGGCACGACATTGGAGTCGTGCGCGCCGCCGGCCCCAAAGGCCTGCTCGCGCAGCAGCGCCAGCTGGTCGCGCACGCGGGCGGCCTTCTCGAACTCCAGGTTCTTCGCGAACTCGAGCATCTGCTTTTCCAGCGCCTTGATGCGCTTGCCCAGGTCCTTCTCGCTCATCGCCTCGACCTCGGCCGCCTGCTGCGCAAAGCGCAGGTCGTCCTTGCCCGACTTCTCGGCCACCACGCCGTCGATCAGCTCCTTGACGTGCTTGCGGATGCCGCGCGGCACGATGCCGTTGGCCGCGTTGAACTCGATCTGCTTGTTGCGCCGGCGCTCGGTCTCGTCCATCGCCTTGCGCATCGACTCGGTGATCTTGTCGGCGTAGAGGATGGCGCGGCCGTTCACGTTGCGCGCCGCGCGGCCAATCGTCTGCACCAGGCTACGCTCGGCGCGCAGGAAGCCTTCCTTGTCGGCGTCCAGGATCGCCACCAGCGAC
>NZ_JBFUGE010000997.1:0-1549 GCF_056403075.1 Ideonella sp. P3_A4
GAACGTGCTCCTTGCGCAGCAGGTTCAGGAAGGGGTCTTGTAGGAGTTGCCCTTTATTACTCACGATATGCTCCGTGTTGGAAGAAGTGTTGGAGTTGTCACGTTAACACAGCGGGCCAGAAATCCGGCCCCTTTGGTGCCTTTGGCACCGCCTTGCAAGGGAATCAAGTCGCCCGCGGCAGCTGGGTGTGACCTTGAGGCCCCAGTTCTCAGTGTTCGCCTTCGGCGAAAGGGTTCCGAGAGAGTTTCATTTCGATGCGCATCGGCGTGCCGACGAGCTTGAAATGCTCGCGGAATCGCCCTTCGAGATAACGCTTGTACGAATCGGTGATGTGCTCCAGCGAATTGCCGTGGATCACGATGATCGGCGGGTTCATCCCGCCTTGGTGGGCATAGCGCAGTTTGGGCCGGAAGGCGCCGGCGCGCTTCGGCGCCTGKTGCTCCACCGCTTCGTGCAGCAAACGCGTCAGCACCGGCGTCGGCATCTTCTTGGTGGCTGACGCATGGGCATCGGCGATCGCCTTCCACAGCGGACCAAGCCCGACGCGCTTCAGCGCCGAGATGTGCAGGATGGGCGCGAACTTCAGGAACGCGAGACGCTGCTCGATCGAGCGCTCCAGCATCTGGCGCTGGTAGCTGTCGATCGCATCCCACTTGTTGATCGCGATCACGACCGCGCGGCCAGAGTCGAGGATGTAGCCGGCGATGTGCGCGTCCTGGTCGCTCACGCCTTGCGTGGCATCGACCATCAGCACGACGACGTTGGCGTCGGCGATCGCCTGCAGCGTCTTCACGACCGAGAACTTCTCGATCGCTTCGAAGACCTTGCCCTTGCGGCGCAGGCCGGCGGTGTCGATCAACTCGAAGCGCTTGCCGTCGCGCTCGAACGGCACGTGGATCGCGTCACGCGTCGTGCCCGGCATGTCGAACGCGATCAAGCGCTCTTCACCGAGCCAGGTATTGATCAGTGTCGATTTGCCAACGTTCGGCCGGCCAGACACGGCCAGGCGGATCGGCCCGTTCTCGTCGGCTTCAGCGGCTTCTTCGTCTTCTTCCGGGAAGTCGATCAGCGCCGCTTCCAGCAGACTGCGGATGCCCTGCCCGTGCGCTGCGGACACCGGGTGCGGCTCACCCATGCCCAGCTCGTAGAACTCGGCCAGCAGCGGCGATTCGGACATGCCTTCGGCCTTGTTGACCGCGAGCAGCACGCGCTTGTTGGCCTGGCGCAGGTAGCGAGCGATGTCCTGGTCTTGGCCGGACAGGCCCGTGCGCACATCGACGACGAAAACCACCACGTCGGCTTCGGCCACGGCCTGGCGCGTCTGGCGCGCCATTTCCTTGACGATGCCTGTCGTGCTGTCGGGCTCGAAGCCACCGGTGTCGATGACGATGAACTCGCGGCTGCCCAGGCGGCCGTCGCCATAGTGGCGGTCACGCGTCAAGCCGGCAAAGTCGGCCACGATCGCATCGCGGCTCTTCGTCATGCGGTTGAAGAGCGTGGACTTGCCGACGTTGGGACGCCCCACCAGGGCGATAACGGGTTTCAAGG
>NZ_JBFUGE010000998.1:0-1544 GCF_056403075.1 Ideonella sp. P3_A4
CCGCTGGCGTGGGTCGTGACGGCGCTGCTCGCGCTGGGCCTGGTGATGGTCTATTCGGCGTCGGTCGCGATGCACGACAACCCGAAGTTCGCCAACTACGCGCCGACCTATTTCCTGAACCGGCAGGCGATGTTCATCGCGATCGGCTTCGTCGCCGCGCTGGTGACGCTGCAGATCCCGATCGCGGTCTGGGAGAAGTGGGCGCCGTGGTTGTTCGCTGCCTCGCTCGCCACGCTGATCGTCGTGCTGGTGCCGTTCATCGGCAAGGGCGTCAATGGCGCGCGGCGCTGGATTCCGCTGGGCATCATGAGTTTCCAGCCGAGTGAGCTGGCCAAACTGGCGATCGCGATGTACGCGGCCAGCTACATGGTGCGCAAGATGGAGGTCAAAGAGAACTTCGTCAAAGCCGTTTGGCCCATGGCGGTGGCACTCGGCGTGATCGGCGTGCTGTTGCTGGCCGAGCCGGACATGGGCGCCTTCATGGTGATCGCTGCGATCGCGCTGGGCATCCTGTTCCTCGGCGGCGTCAACGGCCGCATGTTCTTGCTCAGCGTGATGGTGCTGGTCTGCGCGTTCGTGATGATGATCGCGTTCAGCGAGTTCCGCCGCCAACGCATCTTTGCMTACCTCGACCCGTGGAACCCGGACTATGCGCAGGGCAAGGCCTACCAGCTGACGCACTCGTTGATCGCCTTCGGCCGCGGTGAATGGTTTGGCCAGGGCCTGGGCCAGTCGATCGAGAAGCTGTCGTACCTGCCTGAGGCGCACACCGACTTCCTGCTCGCGGTGATCGGCGAAGAGCTGGGCTTCATCGTCGTGCTGATGGTGATCCTGGCCTTCTTCTGGCTGACCCGGCGCATCTTCGTGATCGGCCGCCAGGCGATTGCGCTCGACCGTGTGTTTGCCGGCTTGATGACGCAAGGCATTGGCATCTGGTTCGGCGGCCAGAGCTTTATCAACATGGGTGTGAATTTGGGGCTGCTGCCGACGAAGGGGCTGACGTTGCCGTTGTTGTCGTATGGCGGCTCCGGTGTATTGATGAACTTGGTGGCGTTGGCCATCGTTCTTCGCGTTGATCAAGAGAATCGCCAGATGATGCGGGGAGGGCGCACATGACGCGGCACCTCGTCATCATGGCCGCGGGCACCGGGGGCCACGTGATCCCGGGCCTCGCTGTTGCGCGCGAGATGCAGGCGCGCGGCTGGGCTGTGAGCTGGCTCGGTACCGAAGGCGGCATGGAAAACAAGCTGGTGCCGCCGTCGGGTATCGCGATGGACCGGCTGGCCTTCAGCGGTTTGCGCGGCAAGAACTTGCTGCAAACCTTGACCGGCGGCCTGCGCATGCTGAAGGCCTTCTGGGATTCGGCGCGCATCCTGCGCGCGCGCTCGGCCGATGCGGTGTTGGGCATGGGCGGCTATGTCTGCTTTCCGGGCGGCATGATGGCTTCGCTGCTGGGCAAGCCGCTGATGCTGGTCAACGCTGACGCCGGTCTGCTGCTGAGCAACAAGGCGCTGCTGCCGGTGGCCGACCGCGTGGCCTTCGGC
>NZ_JBFUGE010000999.1:0-1540 GCF_056403075.1 Ideonella sp. P3_A4
GAACCAGACCCGGCCGCTGCTGGCCACCGGCGCGGTCTCGCAGGTCGAGATCCTGCGGCTCGAGCGCGACATGAGCCGCAACAAGGGCGACTCGGAACAAGCCCAGGCGCAGATCTCGCGCGTGCAGGCGGCCATCGGCGAAGCCAGCCGCAAGATCCAGGAGACCGAGCTGTCGTTCCGAAACGATGCCCGCAAAGACCTGAACGAGGCGATGGGCAAGCTCAACGTGCTGAGCGAAGGCTCGGTGGCGCTGGCCGACAAGGTCAGCAAGGCGCAGGTCAAATCCCCTGTGCGAGGGCGGGTGCAACGACTGCTGGCCAATACCGTGGGCGGCGTGGTGCAACCCGGCAAGGATATTGTCGAAGTCGTGCCGCTGGACGATAAGCTGGTATTGGAAGCGCGCGTTCAGCCCAAAGATATTGCCTTCATTCGCCCCGGCCAGGACGCGATCGTCAAATTCACCGCCTACGATTTCTCGATATTCGGTGGCCTCGAAGCCAAGGTCGAAAACATCAGCCCCGACACCGTGATCGACGAAAAGGGCAATGCTTTCTACCTCGTCCGCGTTCGAACCATTCGTCCGAATTTCGACGAAAAACTGCCCGTCATTCCCGGCATGACCGCCGAGGTCGACGTGCTCACCGGCCAGAAAACCGTACTGGCCTATTTGCTCAAACCCGTGCTCAAAGCCAAGGCCTACGCCTTGCGCGAAAGATAGGTTCGCGCCGGCCCGGGAGGGCCTGCCGCAACTCCAGCTGTCTTTATTTGCGTTTGTGCGACTTTCGCCGGTGACATCGGTCACAAGGAAAGTGCGCGACGTGCCGATAAGGAGGCGCGGGCTTCTAAGCTCGCGAACACCAGTCTGGAGCACCGCGCATGTCATCGCCCGAAAACGTTTCCGCCACTGTGCCCCAGGGGGGCCGCGCGGTTCATGTGACGGTGCACCATGCAGCGACTGACAAGCTCGCGCTTGACCCGGCCACTCAGGCGTTGATCGCCAAGGGCTACGTGCCGGCGCGCCAGTTGACTGGCAAGGTCGTCGGGGTGTGGGGCGTGGCGTTCGTGCGCGACGCCGAGGGGCATATCCAGCCGCTGAAGGCAGGCGACGTCGTCAAGAAGGGCGACGTCGTGTTGACCGACCAGGACGGCATCGTGCAATTCGAGACTGCCCGGCCTGCGACCATCGCCGATCTGGAGCGGGTGATTACCGAGGTGGACCAGGGCGCGCCCGAAACCGCACCGGCAGCCGGCTTGCAAGGCACCGATGGTGGCGACTTGCAACCCGGCCTGCGAGTAGACCGCATCAGCGAAACCGTGACGCCAGCCGGTATTGGCACCGAGCCGATTTCCAGCCAGACGATTTCCGTGCGCAGCGATGAAACGGCGCCCAATACCGACAGTGCCAATACCGCGACGCCTGACACAGTCACCGTGGCCGAAGACGGCAGCGTCAATTTCGACCCGCGCGGCAACGACAGTTTCAGCGGCACCGGCAACCCGGCCATCCAAACCGTGGCCGGCCAGCCGATCACCGTAGGCC
>NZ_JBFUGE010001000.1:0-1534 GCF_056403075.1 Ideonella sp. P3_A4
GTGAGCGGCTGGACACCGGCAGCACGGTGCTGCCCTGGCTGCGCATCGGCGGCCTGCATTTTTCGTGAGCACGATGAGCGAACCCAGTACCACCCCATGGACCTTGCGCCGCGCCCGGCCAACCGACGCCGAGGCCTTTGCCCGCATGATGCAGGAGCACGAGGTGTTCCGGCAGTTGCTGCAGCTGCCGTTCCCTGACGCCGAGTTGTGGCGCACCCGGCTGAGCAGCCAGAACGCGCCCAACAGCCCGGAGTTGCACCTGGTGGCCGAAGTGCAAGGCGAGGTGATCGCCAGCGCTGGCCTGCACCCGGTGGGGACGCAGCTGCGGCGGCGCCACGTGATGGCGCTGGGCATGTCGGTGGCTACGCCATGGCAGGGCCGCGGCGTCGGCTCGGCGCTGATGACCGAGCTGTGCAGCTACGCCGACAACTGGTTGGGCGTGCTGCGCATCGAGTTGGGTGTCTATGCTGACAACCTGCCCGCACAGGCGCTGTACCGCAAGTTCGGTTTCGAGCTCGAAGGACGGCAGCGGGCCTTTGCGCTGCGCGACGGCGAGTATGTCGACTCGCTGATGATGGCGCGCCTGCATCCCCACCCGCCCCGCTGGACGCCGGCCGTGGGAACGGCTGACTAATCAGGCCCCAGGCGCCACGCGGCGCCGGGTCGTCATGCGACACTTTCGGATTACCCGAAGCAGAGGAGGGTGGCGATGGCCGAACCCCGCATGAGCACCGAAGAAGAGATCGAAGCGCTGGACGCGATGTGCCAGCGCATGGCTGGTTTCGAGGACGAGGTGTCGCTCGAATGGCTGGACGGCTACATGGCCGCCCTGCTGGCCGGCCCGCGCCGGATCGAAGCCGATGAATGGCTGGCGGTGTTTGCCGACGGCGTGTTCGCGCGCACCTTCGCCGACCCGGCGGACGCCACGGCGGCGCGGGCCGTCATCGAGGCGCGCTGGCAAGTGCTGGCGGACCAGCTGGACCCCGAGCTGATCCTCGACGACCCGGACGTGCTGCGCCTGGCGCCGTTGATGATCGAGCTGACCGAGGAAGACAAAGAGCGCCTGATCAGCGAGGGCCACGTGAAGGCCGACGAGATGGCGCTGCTGGAGCAGACCGGTGAGGTCTGGGCGGTGGGCTTTCTCGACGCGACGCAGGATTTTCCCAAGGACTGGCCCGAGCCCGACCTGGAAACCGAGGAAGGCCAGCTCTACGACGAAACGATGCTGCGCGTCGCGTCGCTGACGATGGACGACGAGGAGCTGAAGGAAGTCTTCGAAGAGCTCTACGAAGGCGAACAGCTCAGCCGCGACGAGCTGATCCAGGAAGCGCTGTACGCCGCGCAAGACCTGCGCCTGTACTGGCTGGACCACGCGCCCAAGCCGCCGCCGCGCCGCGTCGACGCGCTGCCCGGCCGCAACGACCCTTGCCCCTGCGGCAGCGGCAAGAAATTCAAGAAGTGCCACGGGGCACAGATGCAGTGATGGCCAAGACGACCGGCACCTCGACCGACCTGGCCGGCAAGCACATCGTGC
>NZ_JBFUGE010001001.1:0-1530 GCF_056403075.1 Ideonella sp. P3_A4
TTTTGCCGGCGGCCGCGGCCGCGCGACTGGCCGATCTGCAGACGCGTATCCGCCCGCACTTCCTGTTCAACACGCTCAACACCGCGATCACGCTGGTGCAGCTGGATCCGAAGCGCGCCGAAGAGGTGCTGGAGGACTTGTCCGATCTGTTCCGCGCGGCGCTCGGCGCGCTCGACCAGGCGACCACCGTCGGCGCCGAGATCGAGCTGGCGCGCCGC
Source organism: Ideonella sp. P3_A4 (assembly GCF_056403075.1). Classification (NCBI taxonomy): domain Bacteria; kingdom Pseudomonadati; phylum Pseudomonadota; class Betaproteobacteria; order Burkholderiales; family Sphaerotilaceae; genus Ideonella; species Ideonella sp. P3_A4. Next base: position 219 of record NZ_JBFUGE010001001.1, read on the forward strand.
TACCTGGCGATCGAGCAACTGCGCTTCGGCCCTCGCCGGCTCGAGGTGGAATGGGATCTGGATGCCAACGCCGCCGCCGCCAAGCTGCCGCCGCTGGCGCTGCAGCCCCTGGTCGAGAACGCGGTGCGTCACGGCATCGAGCCGGCCGACAAGGGCGGCACGATCGAGATCCGCACCCGCCGCCGGCGCGACCGCGTGATGATCTCGGTCACCAATACCGTGGCGCCGGGCCCGTCGCGGCCAGGCCACGGCATCGGCATTGCCAGCGTGCGCGAGCGCCTGCGCCTGATGCACGATCTGGACGCCGATTTCCGCAACGGCCTGACCGAGGACGGCCGCTACCGCGTGAGCATCGGCCTGCCCTTGTGACGTTCGGCGGCTGAAACCAACCGTTGCTCCTCTGGCCGCTGGCCGGCCGACGGCCCAACGCCGACAATCCCTCACCATGGACCGCTTGCGTGTACTGATCGTCGACGATGAACCGCTGGCCCGCATGCGCCTGCGCAGCCTGCTGGCCGACTGTGTGCGCCCGGCGGCGACGGTGGTCGACGAAGCCGGCAGCGCCGCCGAGGCCCTGCACGCGCTGGCACGCCAGCCGGTCGACGCCGTGCTGCTGGACATCCACATGCCGGGCATGGACGGCATCAGCCTGGCACGCAAGCTGCGTGAGCAACAACCGGCACCGGCCGTGGTGCTGGTGACCGCGCACGCCGAACATGCGCTGCAGGCTTTTGAAGTGGATGCCGTGGACTACCTGACCAAGCCGGTGCGGCGCGCTCGGCTGCAAGAGGCCCTGGGCCGGGTCGAGCATCGGCTGGGTCGCGCATCGTTGCCACCCCTCGCAGCCGCCACCCCGTTGACTGAAGCGCCGACGCTGGTGGTGAGCGACCGGGGCCGCGTGCTGCGCATCCCGGTGCCCGAGGTGGTGTACCTGCGCGCCGAGATGAAGTACGTCACGCTGTGCACCACGAAGCACCGTTATGTGCTGGACGATGCACTGACCGACCTGGAACAGCGCCTGGGCGATGCGGTGGTGCGCATCCACCGCAGCATGGTGGTCGCGAAATCGGCGGTGCGCGCGCTTGAGCGACGCGTGATGCCGGGCACGGAGGCCGAAGAGGGGGGCGAGAGCTGGGCGGTTCAGGTCGAACCGAGCGGCGAGTGGCTGGCGGTGTCGCGGCGCCAGTTGCCGCAGGTGCGCGAGGTGCTGGCGCGTGCCGGTTGATGGCCGGGTGAACGAACGCAGAACGCACTGGTCGCTGCTGCTGGCGCTGCTGCTGGTGGCGCTCGGAGTGGCCGGCTACCGCTGGTG
>NZ_JBFUGE010001002.1:0-1528 GCF_056403075.1 Ideonella sp. P3_A4
CCGTAAGGGCCGGCCCACGGAGCCAACAACGGGTTGGCCGACGCGGCAGCGGCCTTGGTGGTTGTCGTCATGGCGGTGGCCGTGCCGGCCAGCGCCAGAGCGCCGGCAAGAATGATGATGGCGCGAAGCATGGATGGATCCCCCCGAATCTGGGCGCACAAACGAAAAAGCGGCCTCGTGGGCCGCCTCTGGTTCCGTTCGCCCGAAGGGCCGAACCTTAACCCATGTGCAAACCGCCGTTGCACGAGAAGTCGGCGCCGGTGGTGAAGCCGGAGTCCTCGCCTGCCAGCCAGGCGACGACCGAGCCGATCTCTTCCGGCGTACCCAGGCGCTTGACGGGGATCGTCGCGACGATCTTCTCCAGCACTTCAGGCTTGATCGCGCGGACCATGTCGGTGCCGATGTAGCCCGGGCTCACGGTGTTGACCGTCACGCCCTTGGCAGCCACTTCCTGTGCCAGCGCCATCGTGAAGCCGTGCATGCCGGCCTTGGCCGCCGAGTAGTTGGTCTGGCCGGCCTGGCCCTTTTCGCCGTTGACCGACGAGATCTGGATGATGCGGCCCCAGCCCTTTTCCACCATGCCCGGCACCACTTGCTTGGTGACGTTGAACATCGAGTTCAGGTTGGTGTCGATGACGGCGTGCCAGTCTTCCGGCGTCATCTTCAGGAACATGCGATCACGCGTGATGCCGGCGTTGTTGACCAGGATGTCGATCGCGCCATGCTCGGCCACGGCCTTCGAGAAGGCTTGGACCGTCGAATCCCAGTCCGCCACGTTGCCGACCGAGGCGAAGAAGCTGTAGCCCAGCGCCTTCTGCTCGTCCAGCCACTTCACAAAGTCTCGGCTCGGGCCGCAGCCGGCGATGACCTTGAAGCCTTCCTTGTGCAGGCGCTGGCAGATCGCCGTTCCAATGCCGCCCATGCCCCCGGTGACGTATGCCACTTTCTGTGCCATGTCTGTCTCTCCTTGTTTGCAATCCAACGAATGCCGGGCGTGCCCGGGGCCGTGCGCCCACTATTGCGCTTGCGCCCCGGGCTGGGCAGCCCGGATAAGCCCTAACGATCGCCGAGCTTTCAGCTCAACCGGCACCTGACCGCCTGACATCCGTCATGGCGGCCGGGCACCCGCCCGGCGATTGACGGCGGTTACCCGCCATCCAGTGAACCTCAGCGCTCGACGGTCAGCGCAACACCCATGCCACCGCCGATGCACAGCGAAGCGATGCCCTTCTTGGCGCCGCGGCGCTGCATTTCGTGCAGCAGCGTGACCAGGATCCGGCAGCCGGAAGCGCCGATCGGGTGGCCAATGGCGATCGCGCCGCCGTTGACGTTGACCTTGCTGGTGTCCCAGCCCATTTCCTGATGCACGGCGCAGGCCTGCGCGGCGAACGCTTCGTTGATCTCCAGCAGGTCCAGGTCCTGCGGCTTCCAGCCGGCGCGTTCCAGCGCCTTGCGAGCCGCCGGCACCGGGCCCATGCCCATGAAGGCCGGGTCCAGCGCGGCACTGGCGTAGCTGGCGATGCGCGCC
>NZ_JBFUGE010001003.1:0-1513 GCF_056403075.1 Ideonella sp. P3_A4
CACCCTGCCCTCGCCCGGTGTCTGCACCAGCGCACGCAGCACCGAGTTGTCTTCGAAGCAACGCACGGTTCGCACCGGGCCGTGGAACGCGCCGCGGCCACCGTAGGAGCGGAACACGCCGCGCAGCACGCGAAAGCCGCTGTCATCTGAATCGCGGAAGCGGTCGCACAGGTCGCAGGTGGAAACTGTTTTGTCCATGGCGGAATTTCAAGCAAGCTTCAAGCCGGTGGATTCTCGCTGCGCGCCGGGGCCACCGGCTGGTGCTCGCGCACCGCTTTGAGGATGATCGACGTGCTGGTCACCGACAGCTCGCAAAAGCGCGACACCACCGAATCGAGGTGAGCGACGTCGGTCACGGCGATGTCGAGCACCCAGCTGTCCTCGCCGGTCACGTTGTAGGCATTGACGACCTCGGGCGTGTCCTGCACGAGTTTGACGATTCGTTCAAACTCCGTCCGCCCGACGCGAATGACCGCACGGATGCCGTAGCCCAGCGCCTTCAGGTTCACTGTGGCGCGGTAACCGGTGATCACGCCGGCCGCTTCGAGCTTGCGCACGCGCTCGGTGACCGCGGGCTGCGAAAGGTGCACGCGGCGCCCCAGTTCGGTCATCGACAGGCGGGCGTCAGCCTGCAGTTCAGCCAGGATGCGAGCGTCGTAGGTGTCGAAATCGATGGGCGGCGGCATGACCAAAGCGTATCACCGCCGCGACTTTGAAATCAAAGGCAAACGCTGATCATCACCTTGAACTGAATATGGAAAACACGAACCGGCTTGCCTAACATTCATGCTCATGACGACGACCATTGCCACCCGCCCGCCCGTTTTGGGCCTGTCGCCGCTGCTGATCGCTTGCCTCGCCGCCACCTGGTTGGTGTGGGGCTCCACCTACCTGGCGATCAAGTACGCGCTGCTGAGTTTTCCGCCTTTCTTCCAGATGGGCACGCGCTTCATCGCCGCCGGCGCGCTGTTGATGGTGTGGCTGCGATGGCGTGGTACGCCGATGCCCACTCGCACCGAATGGCGCAATGCGCTGGTCTGCGGCACCTTGATGCTGGGTGGTGGCATGGGCGGCACGGCCATGGCCGAGACCTCGGTCGGCTCCGGCGTCGTGGTGGCCTTCATCGCGGTGCTGCCGCTGATCATTGCGATGCTCAATCTGTGCTACGGCATCAAGCCGGGCCGGATGGAAAGTGCCGGCATCGCCGTGGGCGTGGTCGGCGTGCTGATGCTCACCCAAGGGGCGAGCTTCCAGGCTTCGACACAAGGCCTGATCGCCGTCACTGTCGCCTGCATCAGCTGGTCTATCGGCAGCGTGCTGAGCCAACGCACCCTGCCCTTGGCACCCGGCGCGATGGGCTTTGCCAGCGAGATGCTGTGCGGCGGTGTGGTGCTGATGATCCTGACTGCGGTGACCGGCGAAACGCCCGAGTGGCCGCCGCAACCCGAGGCTGTGGCCGCCTGGATCTACCTGGTGGTGTTCGGCTCGCTGATCGCCTTCAACGCCTACATGG
>NZ_JBFUGE010001004.1:0-1511 GCF_056403075.1 Ideonella sp. P3_A4
CCTCGGGCGCACGACTCAGGGCGCAGCCACGGCAAGCGAAGACTGTCCAAGCGCGGATCGCCTGACCTGCGTCGTTCGAGGCCTTGGTCATTCTGGCCAGAAAGCTGTTGCGAGTCGCCTGTGCCGTCTGGCGCAGCGGCAAGCCCTTCGAGCCGAACAGATTCACCTTGCCGGCTTGACAAAAACCATGGGACCTCTGCCGCCCCGCCGCCAGGGCCTCCTTGGGGGCCGAGCCTGGGGCGGGGTGTTTCGGACGCTGTCGGCCTGCCTAAGTTTAGGGACATCAGGCGTAGCCGAAGAAGCACACACTCCCGGGGCGCCCGGGCTGCGGTACGAGCTTTCATGCGGGCCAAGATGGTCTGGCGAGGGATGCCCTGCCGTAGACGTTGCCTGGGCGTGTGCGAAGCCACTAAGCGCTTCAAGGAGTACACGCAATGAATGCATCGTTCAGGTTGACGCGTCTGGTCATGGCTGGCGGAATTGCAGTGATGCCCGCCCTCAGCCTTGTGGCGCAGGCGGCCGGTGGCGCTACGACGCCCGGCGTGTCCCGTGCCATGTCGGCCAGCCCCGCCGCTGCGGCGCCGTATGCCGCACCGGCGAATGTCTTCGTGCCCGACAGCAGCCGGGAGCTGGCCGGCGACGCCGGCGCACGCGCCCATACCAACTACTACGTTCGCAACGTCAACGGGGTCCAGCCCAGAACACTGAGTGACCTCGCGGCCCCGGCGCCCGCTGCTGCGGGCATCGTCCCGGATGCCACGTTCGCCGAATACCCCGCGTCGCTGGCCTGCGTGTATGGCGTGGGCAAGGCGAAGTACGCGGGCTGTGTCCCGACCAACAACAGCGCGTACGTCGCCAAGGGCGGCAGTGGCGCCGTCGCCATCGTCATTGCCTACGACAACCCGACGGCGGCGGCGGACCTGAGCTTCTTCAGCTCGTTCTTCGGGCTGCCGGCGCCCAAATTCACGAAGATCTACGCGAACGGCAATGGCAACTGCAACGTACCGCCGTTCAACTCCGGTTGGGCGCTGGAGTCGGCGCTCGACACGCAGTGGGTGCATGCCATGGCGCCGAGTGCCCGGGTCATCCTGGTCGAGGCCTGCTCGAACAGTTATGTCGACCTGATGTACGCCGAGCAGGTGGCCGAACAGGCGCTGCTGCCGTACAACGGCGGCCAGATCTCCAACAGCTGGAGCAGCGGCGAGTTCTCGACCGAGTCTTCGGACTGGGACTGGGTCTTCCGCGCCAACTGGGCGGCCGGCAAGCCGATCAGCTTCTTCTTCTCATCGGGCGACGCGGGCCTCGGGCCGCRGTACCCGAGCTCGTCRCCGTGGGTCGTGTCCGTCGGCGGCACGACGATCAACCGCGACGCCGGCACGCAGTACTTCCAGAGCGAGAGCTGCTGGGCCGGCTCGGGCGGCGGGACCAGCGCCTACGAGACCTACAGCAGCACGTTCGGCACCGGCACCGGGCCCTGGACGAACTACCAATACCCGCTGTTCGGCCAATCC
>NZ_JBFUGE010001005.1:0-1510 GCF_056403075.1 Ideonella sp. P3_A4
ACGTAAGGGGCCTGCCGTAGGCAGGTCCCCTTGAGGGAGGGGTTGGGCGTCACATTGACTTGCCGTTGAAGTTTTGAACGGGAATCGCTGCAAGGTCGATGTTCTCTACACATCGAAGATTCACAGCTGCGACGGCGTTTCCCTTGGGATCTGTGCCTTCGCCAAAGACGTGGATTCCGCACTTCGGGCAGAAGCGATGCTTGATGACATGCTTGTTGAACTGATAGGTGCCTGCCGCTTCGTCTGGAGTCTTTAGCCGAAGGTTGCTGCGGGGAACAAACCACAACAGCGAAGCTCTCCTTGCGCAAATGGAGCAGTTGCAGGCCAGAGCGCTCTCAATGGTGCCCTCGACTTCGATCGCAACATTACCGCAATGGCAGCTTCCGACAAAGGTTGTATTCATGGTGGTTAGGGGAGGGTGACAGGTCGTCCCTACTCTACCCAATCGGCAGTGCTGCGCGGAGCAACAAGCTTGTCGCGAATTCTCGTAGGCATGACGCATCCGAGGATGCCTGCAACCTCCACCGGCGACCGACGCCGCCTGGACGAAGAGCTGCCCGGCTCAGGCGGTGGCGCACGTGCTAGGGAATGAAAATACTCACCACGCGCAGCCACGACCAATACGCCGCCAGTGAGCCGATGCTGTAGAGGGCCGCTGTACGCGCATGCACCCACAGCGGCCAGCGCAGCCAGGCGCGGTACACCAGCCAGGCCACTGCGACGGCCATGAGCTGACCGGCTTCAACGCCCACGTTGAAGGTGAACAGCGCCATCAGCAGATGCTGCTGCGGCAGGCCGATCTCCTTCAGGGCGCCCGCAAATCCCAGGCCATGAACCAGCCCGAACAGGAAGGCCACCAGCGCGGGCCAACGCCGGCTGAGGGTCTGGCGCGTGTGCAGGGCTTCGGCGGCCACCAGCACGATGGACACGGCGATGGTGGCCTCAACCGGCGGCGAGCGAAGCGTCAGCCATCCCAGCGCGCTGCAGCCCAAGCTCAGACTGTGGGCCGCCGTGAATGCAGTAATGGTCCACAGCAGCCGGCGGTTGAAGCCCACCAGGAACAGCAGCCCCGCCACGAACAGCAAGTGATCGAACCCGCTGAGGATGTGCTCGACGCCCAGCACCGCATAGGCCTTTGCGATCTCGGCCATGCCGCGCTCGTCGTCGGCGGCGCCATAGAGTTGCACCGAAGGCTGCCCGGCGGTCAACGTGTACACGCGGCTCTGCCCATCGAGCCAGAACACCTTGACCATCGCGGCCGAATAGTCCTTGCCGACGCCGTCGATGCTCAATCGGCCTTTCAAGCCAGCTTCGCCGCAGCGAAGCATGTCGGCCTCCGGAATGCAACCGGCCGGCCAGGCTGGATGCAGCACCTCAGCCGCAGCGCGCTTTTCGCTCGCCGTCCACTGCATCAGGAACTGACCGGCCGCGACCTCGCGCAGCTGCATCTCGGCCATGCTCATCTCGTGCGCGCTGGCAACCGTGCCGCACATCAGGGCCAGGAAAGCGG
>NZ_JBFUGE010001006.1:0-1496 GCF_056403075.1 Ideonella sp. P3_A4
TGGCGCGGGCCTGCACGTCGGTGGGGTTTTCGTAGTTGGCTGCTTTGAGCGCGCGCAACAGGGCCTCGTCGAGGCCGAGCGATTCGAAAGTCATGAAAAGTCCTAGCCACCGGACCTTGAGCGGTACGGGCAGCGGTGGGGCTAATGAAAAACATCGCCGCCGACCGCTTGTCTGCCACCTGAAATCAATTCAGGCGCGAGGACTTTCAACATGGGTGAGGCATATCGCTCGAATGTTCTTCAAGCGGCCGACTCACCAGAGGGGAGGTCAGAGGGGATGAACTACCAGCAATGGGCTTGGCAGCCTCAGTGCAGCCTCACATTCTAGCGTAAACCCCGATGTTGTGTGTGTGATTCGAACGGAGCACAGACACATTCACACAAAATCCACGCTTCATCCTGTCGCCCGATGCCCCAATCACGTCCCGCGTGCCGGGCGGACCACGCCCAATCGTCCGCTGTTTTGCTTTTTCCCGCTCGGCCCTCCATGTCCGTGCTCGGCCTGCTGGTGGCCGCAGGACTGGTGCCCACTGTGGCCGGTGCGCAGGCCGTGCCCGATGCACCGACCGCCCCAACCACCGCGGCGCCGGTCAAGCCCGGGCCGGAGTCAAACCCGCAGCGTGTCGAGGTGACCGGCGCGCGCGAGAGCGAAACCGAAGAGCGCCGCCGGTCGACAGCCGCCAAGATCATCGTCGGCCGTGACGAGATTGAGCGTTTCGGCGATGCCTCGCTGGGCGATGTGCTCAAGCGCCTGCCCGGCGTCACGATCGGCGGCAACCCCGGCCGCGGCGGCCAGATCCGCATGCGCGGCCTGGGCAGCGGCTATACGCAGATCCTGCTCGACGGCGAGCGGGTGCAGGGCGGGCTGTCGCTTGATTCGATCGACCCCGAGATGGTCGAACGGATCGAGATCCTGCGCGCACCGACGGCCGAGACCGGCGCGCGCGCCGTGGCCGGCACCATCAACATCATCACCCGTGAGGGTTTTCGCAAGCGGCTGAACGACCTGAAGCTGGGCTTCGGGCTTGAAGACGGCATCGTCTCGCCCGGTGTCTCGTGGACGCGTGACGACAAGTGGGGCGACGTCAGCTACAACGTGACGCTGAACGCCTGGCTGCGGCGAAACGAGGACGAGAGCGTGGTGACCACGACCTCGCTCGATTCGGATTTCAAGCAGGTCGAGTCCAACCAGTCGAGCGATCGCCGGCATGGCCTGAACTTCAATGCGCGCCTGCAGTGGCCGATGGAAGACGGTGCGTCGCTGATGCTGATGCCGCTGCTGGTGTTCTCGGAAGGTGATGGCAAGCGCTCGTCGTCGCTCGAAACTTCCGGCATCAGGCCGCCGGATTTCGACGATTACGACCACAGTGCCGCCGACAGCGAGAGCCGGTTCCTGTTGGCGCGCCTGAATGGGCAGTGGCGGCATCGGTTGGGCGAGGGCCGCATGGAATGGCGTGGTGGCGTTGGTGCTTCGCAATCGCGCAGCAGCTCCGAAC
>NZ_JBFUGE010001007.1:0-1485 GCF_056403075.1 Ideonella sp. P3_A4
GCTGGTGCCCGACGCACCAGTGGAGCGAAGCCTGCGTCTGCTGAACCCGGACGGTGGAGTGCTCGATGTGTGGTGCGGCACCGACGACCAGGGTGGTGCCGTTATCCACCACCGGCAGCTCAGCTCCACCTACGCTTCACCAGTGGCCGGCGTTTCGGCCGTCGAAGGGGTGACGGTGCAGGCACGCGCTGGCAGCGGCTGGTTGATGGCAGGCTTGAACGACGGTGCCTCGGTGCATTGGCAACTCTTGTCCTTGAACAACCACCGGCCCTATGCGCGGCTGACCTGGCCGGCATCGGCGCGGCCGCAGGTGCGCTTGCAGGCTGGGCACTGCCTGGTGTTCGACGGCGAAGGGCGACTGTGGGATGTGGACGTCGCCAGCGGCGCGACGAAAGGGCTGACGCTCAGGTCGTGAGCCCCAGGAAGTGGTCCAGGATGTGGAAGTGGTCGTCCATGAACTGGTCTTCCAGGCTCAGCAGCTGATCGATCGGCACCCACTGCGCGCTGGCAGCGTCGTCACCGGCGCGGACTTCGGGCAGTTCGCGGTCGCCGAAGTCGAAGTAGTGGGCGTGGGTGATCGTGCGGCCGCGCTGGCTGCGGTCGGGGTGGTCGAAGGCTTGGGTGGCGCGCAGCGATTGGCGCATCGACTCGGGCAGCATGTTCAGCCCGGTTTCTTCGTGCAGTTCGCGCAGCGCCGATTGGTAGGCCGTTTCGCGTTGCTCGATGAAGCCGCCCGGCATCGCGAACAAGCCCTTGCCAGGAGCCTGGCCGCGGCGGATCAACAGCACATGGCCGGCGCAGCGCAGCACCGCGTCGACCGTGACGAACACCGGCGGATAGGGCGCGGTGGCCCAGGCGGCGCGGTAGTTGCGCAGCATCGTCCATTCCTCGCGCAGCGCTTCGAACGCGGGCAGCGCACTCCAGCTCTGCAAGAAAGCCTTTACCGCTGGCGATACCTGGTCGACCAGAGCGGCGAGCGTGCCGGGCATGTCTTCACGCGTCGAGCCGAAGTAGGCATCGCGCAGTGACGTGGCGTCGGCCGGGTGCAGGCGGTCCACGCTCAGCATGCGCCAGCCGGGGAAGTTGCGCAGGTAGTTGCTGGTCGCGTCCTTGAAGTGGCCGACCAGAGCGATGTCGCCAGTGCCTGCCGACGGTGGGCACAGCGCTTCGACGCCCTCGCGCACCGCGACCGTCCAGCGCGCTTCGTCGTACCAGTCGCGCAGCGGCAGGAACTGCACCTTCTCCTGGTCTTCCAGGGGCAGGCTCAGGCGGATCATCTCGGCGCGCTCTTGCCAACTGAACGGGTTCTTCGGCGTGCGGGCCTGGAACGACGAGCCCAGCACGACGACGCAGCGCGGCGCCTTTTCCAAGGCGCGGCGAAGCATTGCCAGGTGGCCGGCATGGAAAGGCTGGAAGCGGCCGATGCAGACGGCGGCACGAAGAGTGGGGACGACGGCGGGTGGTGGCGTGCGCATGGCGTTGTTG
>NZ_JBFUGE010001008.1:0-1485 GCF_056403075.1 Ideonella sp. P3_A4
GCGATGTACTTCAGGATGCCCGGCACCGTGGCGCCTTGCGCCGTGTAGCTCGCAAACGCCGCCAGGATGTCAACAGCGCCCGACACCAGCCCGGCCACCACGATCGTGGATGCGTGACGCATGAGAGCTCCCTGGAGGAACGACGAAGCGGCGAATCTTAGTCAGCCTGCGCCGGCCGATAGGGCCCAATCGGTTGCCATGCGGCGGCCCGCTTCGACGTTCCTGAGGGGCCCATTGCTCGTATTGGGGAAACCAGATGAGCACCGGATCGACGGGCAGAACGCGCCTCGTGTCGATTTGCTGCCGGCTCGTTCGTCGTAGCGCTGAGGGGGCGTCTGCCGCCTCGCCGCGCTGCACGGTGGCAGCTTTCACGGAGCGACTGCATGAATTCATCCCCAACCCGTCTGGTGCTCCTGGTGGCCACGCGCAAGGGCGCCTGGCTGTTCCACGCAGACCCGCGGCGCGACGCCTGGACGGTCGACGGCCCGCACTTCCTGGGTCACACCATCAGCCACGTGCAGCTCGATCCGCGCGACGGCCGCACGCTGCTGGCCGCGGCGAAGACCGGCCACCTGGGGCCGACGGTGTTCCGCTCCACCGACCTGGGCAAGACCTGGAAAGAGGCCCGCCGGCCGCCGGCTTTCGACAAGCCGTCGAACAACTTGCCGGCACGCGCGGTGGACCACACCTTTTGGCTGACGCCCGGCCACGCCAGCGAGCGCGACACCTGGTACGCCGGCACCTCGCCGCAGGGCCTGTTCCGCTCCGAGGATGGTGGCGACAGTTGGGCGCCGCTGCCGGCCGTCAACGACGATCCGCAGTTCCGCGAGTGGATGGGGACGCCGCAGGACGGCACGCCCGACGGTCCCAAGCTGCACTCCATCATCGTCGACCCACGCGACCCGCAGCACTTGCTGTTCGGCATGTCGGGCGGCGGCGTGCACGAGTCGCGCGATGCGGGGCGCAGCTGGACGACGCTGATCGAGGGCATGGAGGTGGTGGAAGGCTTCGACCCCGCCACCGTGACCTTTCATGATCCGCACTGCATGCGCATCTGCCCCGCGAACCCTGACCGCCTGTACCAGCAGAACCACTGCGGCATCTACCGGCTCGACCGACCGGGCACGACCTGGCAGCGCGTCGGCCGCCACATGCCTGCGGATGTGGGCGACATCGGCTTCCCGATGGTCGTGCACCCGCGCGACGCCGACACCGCCTGGGTCTTCCCGATGGACGGCACCGACGTCTGGCCACGCACCAGCCCGGCCGGCCGCCCGGCGGCCTACGTCACCCATGATGGGGGTGATACCTGGCAGCGGCGGGACCAGGGCCTGCCGCAGCAGCAGGCCTGGTGGACCGTCAAGCGCCAGGCCATGACGGCCGATGCCTTGCCGGCGCCAGCGCTGTACCTGGGCACCACCAGCGGCGAGTTGTGGATCGGGCACGACGGCGGCTCGCACTGGGCCAACATTGCCCGCCACCTGC
>NZ_JBFUGE010001009.1:0-1485 GCF_056403075.1 Ideonella sp. P3_A4
GGTGTCGACAACCACGGCGCCATCTACCGGATGACGCCTAAAGGCACGACCACCACGCTACTCGACCTGAACACCACCATCTGCAAGAGCCCGACCACCGAACTGGCGCTGGGCAGTGACGGCAAGTTGTACGGCCTCACTGCTTCCGGCGGCACGAACAACCACGGGTGCATCTTCAGCGTCAGCATTGATGGCGTCTTCACTTTGCTGCACTCGATGTCGACCGCAGACGGCGATGTTGGCTCGTACTCGAAGCTCCAGGCGGCGAGCGACGGCAATTTCTATGGCACCGGGCGCTACGGCGGTGCCCATGACGGCGGGACGCTGTTTCGCATCAGCCCCACCGGCGAGTTCAAGGTGCTCCACGACTTTGCATCCGTCGCCCGGTCATCGGACGAGCCCATCGAGCCGACACCGGCGCTGGTCGAGGGCCCTGACGGCCTGCTCTACGGCACCTCGTATCAAGGGGGTGCAGAGAATGTTGGCGTGCTTTTCTCCATCGCCAAAGACGGCAGCGGGGTGAGCCTGGTGCATGACTTCGCCAACAGCGGCAAGGGGCTGCGTCCGGTGGGCGACTTGACCCTGGGCAGCGATGGTCAGCTGTATGGGGCTACCTACAAAGGGGGCATCCGCGGCCCGGGACACTACTACCGGGTCACGCTGGAGGGTCAGTACACCAAGCTGTACCAAATCGACCGCGAGCTGAAGGAAAGCAGCGCGTTGCAAGGGCGGATGGTCGAAACCGCTCCCGGCGTGTTCTACGGCACGACCGGCACGGGTGGCAAATACACCCAGGGAACGATCTTCAAGCTGCAGGTGAACTGACGCGGTTGCCGACGCCCGAGCTTCGGCTCGGGCGCGCAGCGGGATGGACGGCATGGGGGGCAGGTGGAGGAGCAACGCGTGCGGTCGCCGGCCTCACTACACTGCCGGCATCGCCCACTGATGTACCGATCACCATGCCCGTCATCGCCGTTTCGCACCCGCTGGTGCGCCACAAGATCGGCCTGCTGCGCGAGGCCGACATCTCGACCAAGAAGTTCCGTGAACTGACCGGCGAGCTGGCGCGATTGCTGGCCTACGAGGCCACCGCCGACTTCCCGCTGGAAAAGGCCACCATCAACTGCTGGAGCGGCCTGACCGAGATCGAGCAGATAGCAGGACGCAAGGTCACCGTCGTGCCCATCCTGCGTGCCGGGCTGGGCATGCTGGAAGGCGTGCTGGACATGATCCCGAACGCCAAGGTCAGTGTGGTGGGCCTGAGCCGCAACCACGAGACGCTGCAGCCCGAGCATTACTTCGAGCGGTTCGTCGGCAAGCTCGAAGAGCGCACCGCGCTGATCATCGACCCGATGCTGGCGACGGCCGGCTCGATGATCGCCACAGTCGACCTGCTCAAGCGCCGCGGCTGCAAGGACATCCGTGCGCTGGTGCTGGTGGCGGCGCCCGAGGGCATTGCCGCGCTCGACAAGGCCCACCCCGACG
>NZ_JBFUGE010001010.1:0-1484 GCF_056403075.1 Ideonella sp. P3_A4
GACCCGGAGCGCGTCGGCATCTGCCACTGCACCGATTGCCAGGTGCTCACCGGGTCGGCGTTCCGGGTCACGGTGCCCGCGCCGGCAGCCGACTTCAAGCTGCTGACCGGTACACCTCGGACTTACGTCAAGACGGCCGAAAGCGGCACCCGCCGCCGCCATGCGTTTTGCCCGAACTGCGGTACGCCGGTGTCGGCCAGTGCCGATGCCGATGACCCGCCGAGTTATTCACTGCGGGTCGGGTGCCTGGCCCAGAAAGCGCAGTTGTCACCTCGGCGACAGATCTGGTGCCAGTCGGCACTGCCGTGGTCGCGCGACATCAGCGCGGTGCCGGGCACGGAGCGGCAATAGATCACCAATTCCCGTCGCTTTGGCGCCACCACCCCCCCGAATGGGTGATCGCCGGCCGGCGRGGCGGCCGCGATGATGCCTGTCAGAGCGGTTGCCAAGACAAAGCATTCCGGGTGACAACCCCAACCGCCGAACACAGCCAGCCTGCAGCGAGCCCCCTTGCTGCATGGCCACCGAACAGAGTGTTAGGTTGTGGAGGGTCTGCCTGAGCCGCATGGCGAAGACCCGGCGCATCGGTCGCCGGGCTGCCATGCGGCCCGTCAGCTGGCAGGCTGACCAGTGCCTCAAGCGCCCGCTCCCGATTCAGAGCCTTCGAGCGCCAGCCGCGGCCGGCGGGTTGAGGCCGTCACAATCGGGGTAGGCATTGCCGCCCGAGACGACCACCCGCTCATGCCCATGCTGCGACGCATCCACCACGCCGCGATCATCTGTTCCGACTACGAGGTCTCCAAGCGCTTCTACACGCAGACGCTGGGCCTCGAAGTGCTGGCCGAGAACTACCGCGCCGAGCGCAAATCGTTCAAGCTCGACCTGGGCCTGCCCGATGGCTCACAGGTCGAGCTGTTCTCGTTTCCCGGCGCGCCGGCTCGCCCGTCGCGCCCCGAGGCGCAAGGCTTGCGGCACCTGGCGTTTGCGGTGGACGATGTCGCCCTTTGCAAGCAGGCGCTGGAAGCCCAGGGCGTTGCGGTGGAGCCGATCCGTGTCGACGAATACACCGGCCGGCGCTTCACCTTCTTTGCTGACCCGGACGGCCTGCCGCTGGAGCTCTACGAAGAGGCGCCACCGCAGTCCGAGGGCTGAGGCTACAGCGCGGCGTAGGCCACCGCTACGCCGGCGGCCAGCCTGGCGTTGTTCAGCACCAGCTGGATGTTGCCGGCCAGGCTGACGCCGCCGGTCAGCGCATTCACGCGGGCCAGCAGGAACGGCGTCACCGCCTTGCCGCTCAAGCCTTGGGCTTGCGCATCGGCCAACGCCTGCTCGATGGYCCGGTTGACGGTCTCTTCGGGCAGTGCAAATTCGGCGGGGATCGGGTTGGCGACAACCATGCCGCCGTTGAAGCCCAGCGCCCACTGGGCCTTCATCACGCGGGCGATTTCGGCCGGCTCTTCCAGCCGCGCATCCAGGTCCAGCCC
>NZ_JBFUGE010001011.1:0-1483 GCF_056403075.1 Ideonella sp. P3_A4
CTGACCGTGCCGCGCGTCGAAGAAGAAGAGCGGCGCACCGCGGCCGAAGCGCGCCAGGTGGCCACAGCGATCGCCGAGCTGCTGGCTGGACAAGGCCTGCGTCCAGGCGACATCCAGGTGCTGGCACGCCGGCGCACCGTGCTGGCCCAGTTGTCCGATGCGCTGCGTGCCGTGCACATCCCCCATGTGCGGCCGGACGAGCTGCAGCTGGCCGACGAACCTGAAGCGCGCGATGTGATTGCGCTGCTCGACGCGCTGGCCTCACCTGGGCACGACCTGTCGCTGGCCCAGGCGCTGAAAAGCCCGATCTTCGATGCCAGCGATGCCGACCTGATGTGGCTGGCGAACCGGGCGCGAAGCGCCGGCAGCGGCGGCTGGTGGGCCGCGCTGCAGACCGCCGGCCCGCAGGCGCCGCCGGCCCTGGCACGTGCGGCGATGCTGATGGCACGCTGGGCCGAAGTGGCGCGGATCCTGCCGCCGCACGATCTGCTGGACCGCGTGCTGCACGAGGGGGACATCGCCGCGCGCATGCTGCGCTCGGCCCCGCCCGAGCGGCGCGACCATGCCCGCGCAGTGATCGACAGCCTGCTGGCCCAGACACTGGCGCTGGACGGCGGCCGCTACACCACGCCCTACCGCTTCGTGCGGGCGCTGAAGAGCGGCTGGCTGACCGGCAGCGTCGCGGCGGCGGACGACGCGGTGCGTCTGCTCACCGTGCACGGCGCCAAGGGGCTCGAATCCGAAGTCGTGTTCCTGATGGACACCGACCCCGAGGCGCGCAACCCCGAGAGCGGCAGCCTGCTGGTCGACTGGCCGGTCGAGTCGACCCACCCGACGGCGGTGGCCTTTGTCGGACGCTGGGCCCGCCTCGCACCGTCGCTGCGGCCGCTGCAGGCCAGGGAAGAGCTGGAGTCCGAGCGCGAAGAGCTGAATGGCCTGTACGTGGCGGTCACCCGTGCCCGCAAGCGCCTGGTCTTGTCCAGCATCGAGCCGCGCCGCAAGGCGTCCGACACGGCCTGGTGGGACCGGCTCATCGGGGAGGCCCAGTCCTGGATCCCCGCGGCACCGACTGCACCGACTGGCGCCCCGGCTGCCGATACCCCTGTCGAGGTGATCCGCTGGCCCGAGCCGGTGTGGGGCGCTCCGGTACCGCGCGCTGCACCAGCCCGGGTGCTGGCCGCGCCCGCCACCCGGGCCACCCTGATCGGCGAGGCCTTTCACCGCCTGCTGCAATGGGCGGCCGGCCCGAACGGCCCGCCGCTTGACGACTCCGACCGGCGAGCCGCTTGGCTAGACGCCGCCGTGCCCGCGGCAGCGGCTGAGTTCACGCTGGCAGACGACGAAGTCGCGCTGGCCCGCCGCGCTGCCGCGGCGGTGCTGGCCAGCCCGGCCTGTGCACCCTTGCTGCGCGGCCCGCGCATCGACTGGGCCGGTGACGAAGTGCCCGTTGCCGACGAAGGCGAAGCCCTGCGCATCGACCGAT
>NZ_JBFUGE010001012.1:0-1481 GCF_056403075.1 Ideonella sp. P3_A4
CAGTTGCGACGCTCGCTTGAAGTCGGTGTCGTACATGTTTCAGCTGGCGCCAGGAAGTCGGGAGACGGGTGTAGTGCAGATACTGGGTCTTCAAACCACGGCTAACTTCTCAGTCCAAAATTCGGCCTCTTCGCCAGCTCGATAAAATCTCTCCCGCCCGAAACGGTGACGGCTAACCCCTCCGTCAAGGGGACGTCCCGCAAGCGGGCCGCCCCTTACGTCGAACGTTAGAGGACATGAGTCTCTCCCTCATCCGAAAGAAGGCGCTCGCTGGCTCACTGGAAGTCGAGCATCTTTTGCGCGAGGCAAAACTGGCAACTCCTGGCTTGGGTGAGTTGCTCGTCAAGTTGTCCACTGAGTTGGAGTGGCCTTCGGATGGTCAGCTTCCTGATGGAAGCCGCGTAGTCCCACTGGCGAGGTGGGCCAGCGTAGTCTCGGCCTATTCGAACGCGGGCTTCCCCGGCCTCTCGCAGTTCGCCGTTGATCCGTCATTTGCACCCTTTGTTCTCGGCGTGCTAGAGGAACTGAAAACCACCGAGGCTCTTGCCTTCCTGCTCACGTCCTATGCCGAAACGCTGGCAGAGCCGTCTCGCCGCATCGAAACCGCCAGTCGCGTCGCATCAGCACTCAATCTCATGTTGTCCTTTCGGCCTGCCACGCCAGTTCAAGAAGCTCAATCGGCAACTATCCAGGCCTTTCTCATGAAGCTTCATCCTCTGGCAAGAAGTGAAGCCGAGCGGGCAACGGCCTTGTTGGCCTTGCGAGGCGTCGGTGCAAGTGATGCCATTGCGTTTGTGACGTCATTGCCACCTCTCTCGGAGCCTTGGGCAGATGTGCCCTCAACGGTTGTTCGTGCGATTCAGAAGCGTCTTTGCGCGCTGTCCTCTAACCCCTCCGTCAAGGGGACGTCTTGCGCCAGGGCGCAAGCCGCCCCTTACGTCGAACGTTAAGCCACATGCAAACAGCCCAACATTGCCCTCGCTGCGGTTTGGCCTTGGTAGTTGAGGAACTGGGAGACCTTGTCACGTCGCAGTGCCCGGCCTGCGGCTGGCAAGAACAGGTCATGGTTGCACGTGTTTTCCCGGAAATGCAGCGCGCTACCTCTGCAACGGTCCACGTAAGGGCCAGGCGTTCAGTTCCGGCAGCGGCACTCGCTACCCTGCGAAACCTCTCAGCTAGAGTACGCAAAGTCCCGCTTAGTCATCTTCAGGAACAGTTGTGCTCCGTCCAGGGCATCTCCCTTGGACCTCAGGCAGCTTACCGAGCCAGAGAGCTGCAAATCACATTGGAAAATCTTGGTTTTGAGGTTACCTGTGTTCCGCAAGACAATGTGGCCTAACCCCTCCGTCAAGGGGACGTCCACAAGCGGGCTTCACCCACTTGCGGCCGCCCCTTACGTCGAACGTTAGGGCGCTTGAAATGCATACCCTTTCCGCACGAGCCTCGCTACTTACCAAGCTGTTCGCTATGCTGTGCATGGC
>NZ_JBFUGE010001013.1:0-1478 GCF_056403075.1 Ideonella sp. P3_A4
TCCCAGGTCCCACCGTGGCCACCGGCGCGGCGCCCGAAGTCACTCAGCCAGGTCCAGCGCTTCAGGTCGGACGAGCCCCAGAACTCGGCATGGTCGCCCGCGGCGATCACCGCGACCCAGCGCTTCGTCGGTGCGTGCCAGAACAGCTTGGGATCACGGAAATCCTTCGCCGAGCCGGGATTGGCGATCACCGGGGTGTCGTCGAACGGCGTCCAGCTGTGCCCACCGTCCTGGCTGTAGGCCAGGTGCTGCGATTCGTAGTCACGCCGGCCGTCCTGTTCGGCGGCCGCGTCGTGACGGGTGTACAGCGCCACCAACGCACCGGCGCCGAAGCCGGCGGTGTTCGCCGCATCGACCACCACCGAGCCCGAGTACGCGTACTTCTGCTCTTCGGGTTCGAGCGCGATCGGCTGCGGCTCCCAGTGCACCAGGTCGCGGCTGGTGGCATGGCCCCAGTGCATCGGGCCCCACTCCTTCGATGCCGGGTGGTACTGGTAGAACAGGTGGTAGACGCCGTTGTGGAAGACCAGCCCGCTCGGGTCGTTCATCCAACCCGCCGCCGGCGTGAAGTGGAACTGCGGCCGGTGCGGCTCGCGGTAGTTGCTAGACGGTGGCGGCAGCGGCTTGCGCACGGTGCGGCACGCACTGAGCCAAGGGATCGACGCCGAAGCGGCCAGCAGCAGGCGGCGCCGCATCAAGCTTCTTCACCCAGGCGGGCGCAAACCACCGGCCCCGGCTCGGCCGGCTGAGACTGCTGCACCGCATCGACCCGCACCAGCTGGGCCAGGCGGGCCAGCGCTGCGTCGGCAGCATCCTCGCTCGCGGCATGTACCCACAGCAAAGGCTGACCGCGGTGCACCGCGTGGCCCGGTGGCACCACAGCCGCCAAGCCGACGCGCAGATCGATGATGTCGTCGGTGCGGCGGCGACCACCGCCGAGTTGCACCACCTCCAGCCCCAGCGCACGGGTGTCGACTACCGCAACATGGCCGTCGATCGGTGCCTCCAACGGGCGCTGGACCGGCGCCTCGGGCAGTTGGGCATCGGCCAGCACATCGCGCGGGCCGCCCAGCGCGGCCACCATACGGGCGAAGGCTTCGGCGGCGCGGCCGCTGGCCAGCGCTTCGCGTGCCTGGGCCTCACCAGCCTGCGGCGTGTCGGCCAGACGGCCGAGGTGCAGCATCTCGCCGGCCAGCGCCAGCGTCACCTCCAGCAGGCGCGGTTCGCGCGATCGGGCGGTCAGGAAGTCGATGGCTTCGCGCACCTCCAGTGCGTTGCCCGCATGGTGGCCGAGGACCTGGTTCATGTCGGTCAGCAGCGCGCGCGTCGGCAGGCCGGCAGAGCGGGCCACCCGCACCAGCGCTTGCGCCAGCGGCTGGGCGGTCGCCATGTCAGGGCAAAAGGCGCCGTTGCCGACCTTCACGTCCATCACCAGCGCCTGCAGGCCGGCGGCGAGTTTCTTCGACAGGATGCTCGCC
>NZ_JBFUGE010001014.1:0-1477 GCF_056403075.1 Ideonella sp. P3_A4
CGAACCTTGCCGATCGACGCGGTGCGCGGCCAGGAACCTTCGGCGAACCGGTGGCCGCCGTCTTCGGCGATGTGTTCGCCGCGCCGCCGCCGGTCGGCTCGTCGCCGAATGCCTTGCGCTCGGAGCTGCGCTTGAACAAGTGCTCGAGCTCCAGGCGGGTCCGCATCAGGGTCGACTGCGCGCGCGCCTGGCGGAAAGACCGGTAGGCGAGCAGCTTGTCGTAGGCCAGCCTGGCTTGCAACGCGTCGGCGGCCCGCCCCAGCCCGACCAGCGCCAGGTACTCCAGCTCGCGTTGGCGAATGCGGGTGCTGAACTCGTTGTTCGTGTCTTCCGCCTGTCGCAGCGCTTCCAGCATGTCCAGCGCTTGTTGGCTGTCGCCTTGCGCCAGCAGCAACTCGGCCCGCAGCAGTTGCAGGTGCCGCCAGTGCGCATTCAGGCCCGCGGCCTCGGCGTCCTTCGCCGCGCCGTCGAGCTGCACCCTGGCCTTCTTGTAATCACCGCGCCGCAGGCTCAGCTCGGCCCGGTGGAGCTGCACATAGGTCACGATGCGCAAGTCCTTCAGGCCGACCGCCTGGCGCATGGCGCGGGTCACGCTGACCTCGGCGTCCTGCATGGCCGACTGCTCGGCCTCGTCGTCGCCCGCCTCGCGCGCCATGCGCGCCAGCTCCAGGCACAGCGAGGCGTGGTTGCAGCGCATCGTCGTTTCGAGGCGCTGCTCTGAGTGGGGCCGGTCAAACTCACTGGTCAGGACGGACAAGATCCGCTGCGCAGCCCACGGGTCGCCCAGCAGCAAGAAGGCAGACGCCGCCGTGCCGCGCGCACGCACGTAGTGAGACAGGCTGCCCAGCCGCGAGGCCAGGCCCAGCAGTTCGGTCAAGTGCTCAAGGCACTCTTCGTAGCGGGTCGATTCACCCGCGGCCACCACCGCGACGGCGAGGACCGCGAAGCGCTGGTCCAGCGTGGACTCGACGCCCGGGTCCACATGCTGCAGGAACGAGCGTGCCCGTGTGAGGCATTCGCCCAGCTGGCCCAGGCGAAAGGCCGCCAGGCAGTGCAAGTGGTCAATGGACGCCACCAGCGTGCATGGCAGCGCGCCGCGTGAAATCGGCTCAAGGAGCTCGACGGTGGCGATCAGGCGGCCCTGTTCGAAATGCCGCTGCGCCAGCTCAAATTTTTCGGCAACGCGATCTATGGAATCCATTTGCATGTCAGTGGCGCCCAGCGTTGCAGTGTGCGCAAGATCAAGCCATCCCGCGTCTGCGGCATTTTCATGGCCTGTTGGCCCGGATCGGCGGCTGCTGGCCCATGCGTATGCCGCATATCGCACATTGGAGCGGGGTTTTCTTCTTGCCTCGGGCCAACCCGGCGCGATCGCCCTGCCCGCCGGCTTCAAGCTGCTTGGGCGTTAGGATCTCTCGACGCCGCCCGCGGCCTTCGAGCCCGTCGGCCAAAACCA
Source organism: Ideonella sp. P3_A4 (assembly GCF_056403075.1). Classification (NCBI taxonomy): domain Bacteria; kingdom Pseudomonadati; phylum Pseudomonadota; class Betaproteobacteria; order Burkholderiales; family Sphaerotilaceae; genus Ideonella; species Ideonella sp. P3_A4. The sequence goes on from NZ_JBFUGE010001014.1 coordinate 1,457, forward strand.
TTCACCGAGGCCGTGTCATGC
>NZ_JBFUGE010001015.1:0-1473 GCF_056403075.1 Ideonella sp. P3_A4
GTCCGCAGGCTGRCCCCTGACCCGCAAGGCCTGTCGGCGATTGGTGTTGGGCCCGAACACCAAACGACTTCCGCCGTTCTGGCTGGCTGGATCGAGGCCGGCGACAGTGTCTACGTAGGCGGACGCAACGACAGCAGCGGTGCCTTCGAGATCGGCGACGAGGTCCGCACGGCGGGCCGTCGTCACGAGTTGGAAAGCTGCAACGTCGACGGCGCGCGCACCAAGGCGCTGTTCAGCTTGCCGCGCTTGTCTTGAGTGACGGAGCTTGCGTTCGCGGCGCGCGAGACTTTGGCGCCGCGACGTAGGCAGTCATTCAGCCGCCGGCTCGCTGCGCGCCGTGTCGCCCGATGCGAAGCCCGCCGGTCTTCGGCGGGGTAGCCGTCGCGTCGATCGCGCTCGGCTGAGCCAGCGTGTCGATGATCGGGCAGTCCGGGCGGTCGTCGCCGTGGCAGCAATGCACCAGGTGCTCCAGCGTCGCCTTCATCGCTTGGAGCTCCTGCAGCTTTTCTTCCAGCTCCTGGATGTGCGCCTGCGCCAATGCCTTCACTTGGCGGCTCGGGCGCCGCCGGTTCTGCCACAGGCCCAGCAGTTCGCGGATCTGCTCGATCGAGAAACCGAGGTCGCGCGAATGGCGGATGAAGCGCAGCGTGCTGAGCTCTTTCTCACCGTACTGCCGGTAGCCCGACTCGGTGCGCAGCGCCTCGGGGAAGAGCCCGACGCTTTCGTAGTGGCGAATCATCTTCGCTGACACGCCAGAGGCTTTCGCGGCGTCGCCGATGTTCATCAAGGTGGTCATCAACGGGCTCCTTCGGTACGAGGCGTGCGGGCCACAGCCGGTGTTTTCGTTTCAGCGATTCGGTCTCCCGCGCTGGGGCGCCAACGCCGCAGCGTCAAGGCGTTGCTCACCACGCTGACGCTGYTGAACGCCATCGCCGCACCGGCGATCACCGGATTCAGCAGGCCGAAGGCCGCCAGCGGGATGCCGAGCACGTTGTAGCCAAAGGCCCACCACAGGTTCTGCTTGATCTTGGCGTAGGTGCGGCGCGAGATGTCCACCGCATCGGCTACCAATCGAGGGTCGCCGCGCATCAGCGTGATGCCGGCGGTTTCCATCGCCACGTCGGTGCCGGTGGCCATGGCGATGCCCACGTCGGCGGCGGCCAGGGCCGGCGCATCGTTGATGCCGTCGCCGACCATCGCCACACGGCCGGCAGACGCGCGCAAGGCCTGCACCGCCGCGGCCTTGTCGCCGGGCAACACGTTGGCGCGCACTTCGTCGATGCCCAGTTCGCGCGCAACCGCTTGGGCGCTGCCTTCGTTGTCGCCGGTCAGCATGATGGTGCGGATGCCCAGCGCGTGCAGGCGACCGATGGCTTGGGCCGCTGCAGGCTTGACCGTGTCGCCAAAGGCCAGCAGGCCGAGCAGACGGGCACCCTCAGGCGCTCGCTCGATCAACCACGACACGGTGCGGCC
>NZ_JBFUGE010001016.1:0-1473 GCF_056403075.1 Ideonella sp. P3_A4
GGTTGTCGGCGTTGTAGTCGTTGGTGGCGTAATTCAATGTACTAGCGGGCATCTCCAACATTGCACACCTTCTCGCTACATCGAATGCTGACCTCGCTCTCTTCCGCCAAAGGGTCTAACCCCTCAGTCAAGGGGACGTCTTGCGGCAGGCCGCAAGCCGCCCCTTACCTCGAACGTTAGACCTCTTCGCTTATTCCGATACCAAGCAATGCCAACGCTCATCTTCACTCCTCGCTATACAGAAGACTCACAAGCCCTCTGGAAGGCAGCGGGCGGCATGGGTTGGAAGACCGAACGGCTATCAACATGGCGCGTTCCTGAGCATCTTCAAAAGGTATCGGAGCCCGTTCTCTACGGTGAGGCCCTCTTTGGGCCAAGCCTGGCTGAGCAGCTCGGCCTTATCCTGCTTAGTCCACCCGAAGACTGGCTGGTCCGTCTGCCGTTCGAATTCAAGCACCGTCAAATTTCACTCGCCACACTGGGTACCGCCCGGCTAAACGAGCAACCAGCCTTTGTGAAGCCTCCCAACGACAAGAGCTTTCCGGCAGGTGTCTATCGGGGTAGCGAGCTTCCCGCTGAATACCCCGATGAAATGCCTGTGCTCATTTCAGATGTGGTCAAGTGGGAGAAAGAGTTTCGCTGCTTCATCAAGAACCGGTCGCTGGAAACGTACTCCCTGTACTCCCGCTTCGGTGAACTTCAACGCGAATCAGGGTTCGCCAGTTCACCCGAAGAGGACTTTCAAGTCGAGGCGTTTGTCAGCGCCCTGCTCGCTGACTCGAGGGTCGATCTTCCCATTGCAACCGTCGTTGACGTAGGCTCCATCGAAGGAGTCGGTTGGGCATGCGTCGAGCAGAATGCTGCTTGGGGTGCCGGCATCTACGGCTGCAACCCAGAATCGGTGCTTACCGTGTTACAGCATGCGGCCACCAAGGTCTAACCCCTCCGTCAAGGGGACGTCTTGCGCCAAGGCGCAATCCGCCCCTTACGTCGAACGTTAGACCTCATGTTCACACTCAGAGCCCTTCAAGGAACGCTTGTAGCGTTTGGCGTGCTGGGTATCTGGTTTGCGTCGCGCAGAATCGATGACGCCGCTCGCACTGTTTACGTCATTGCAGCAACCACGGCGGCAGCTATGGCATTGGTCTGTACTCAGATCCTGCCCTTGGCTTGGCTGGCGACGGCTGGAACAAGTGGCATGGCAACAGTCACCAAGATCGATTGCGTGTCAGGTCAGAAGCATCATGTCGGGTTTGAATTCGAAGCCGGTGCGTCAAAGATTGCCGGGCTGGAATCGGACAGCTACGGGGAAAGAAGCTGCAGCGCGCTTCAAATCGGAGACAAAGGCGCCGTAACCTATATTGCCAGCCATCCAGAAGTCCATGCCTGGGGTAGCCTTCGCAGTCAACTCAGTGAAATTCTGGTAGCACTTCTCTTCGTAGCAATCGTCGTTCCATTTGTCGTGCATGTCAG
>NZ_JBFUGE010001017.1:0-1472 GCF_056403075.1 Ideonella sp. P3_A4
GAATGCGTCCGGGCTGAAGGCCTGGTCCGACCGCGTGGCAGCACTGCGAGAGCAGATGCGCGCGGCCTCGCTTCAAGTGCTGCGGCGCTGCCGGCTGGCCAGCATGACGACCACGCGAGCCGCGTTCACGCTGAAGACGCTGCGTGAACTGGCCACCAACGACGAGCCGCCGTTCGACCTGCTGGTCTTCGACGAGGCGAGTCAGGTGAGCCTGGCCCATGCCCTGCTTCTGATGCCGCTGGGCCGCAGCCGGCTTTTCGCGGGTGACCCGCAACAACTGTCGCCGGTGGTGCGAAGCCCAGACCGAGCCGTGCAGCGCTGGATGGGTCGCTCGGCTTTTTCCGAGATGCCGCGCCGAGGCGACTCGGTTCGGCTGCTGGACGAGCAGTCGCGCATGGCCGGACCCATCTGCGAACTGGTCAGCGATCTTTACTACGACGGTGAGCTGCAGGTGGCGGACGACGCTCGAGCATCGTCCGATTGGCAATCGGCGCGGTCGCGTGCGCTGGGCGAGATCGACGCACAAACCCATGTGCACGTGCACCGGCTGAAGACGGATGGCGCCTGGTCCGCCGCCGATCGCGGGCCGGTGCGCCGTGAATCAGCGCAGGCCATCGCCGAGACCGTGGCTGCCGCGCTGGCCAGCGGCCACTGGCAGCCTAACGAGCTGATCGTGCTGACGCCGTTTCGCGCGCAGCGGGCGTTGATCCGGCAGCGCCTTGTCGCACTCGGCGTGAGCCAGGCGGTCAAGGTGAGCACCGTGCACCGCGCGCAGGGCAGCGAGGCACCGGTGGTGCTGTTCGACCCTGCCGACGGCGCGCAGCCCTTCCTGCAGACCGAACAGGCGCAGCGGCTGGTGAACGTGGCCCTCAGCCGTGCGCAGGCCAAGATCGTGGTCTACCTGTCGCCCGCCGACATGGCGAACCCGCTACTCGCGCCAATCACCCAGCGGCTGCGGCTGGCCGGCGATGAGCGCGAAGCCGTGCCCTTGCGGCACCTCGCTCAGCAACCAGACTTCCCCGCCAACACCATGGGCCGGCGCGTCACCACAGGGCGCCAGACCGGCGAGGTGTCTCGGCTGAGCCCGGATGGCCGGCAGTTCTGGCTGGTCAATGAGCGCACCGGTGCTGAGCAGTTGTTCGATGCGGAGTTCTGGCGCCAGCGCGCCCAGGCCCTGGATTGAGTACATGCGGAAAGAAATTTCGGCAGACTGTCGAATCCGCGCCCGACCGATCGTCGACATCATGAGCGGATCAATCGTTCTCAACCAGGAGCAGCGTCGCCATGGGCAACGAGAAGATGGTCGATGTGAATGGTGCGCAGATCTGCACCGAGGCGTTCGGCGACCCTACGCATCCTGCCGTCTTGCTGATTGCCGGTGCCGCCAGTTCGATGGATTGGTGGGAAGACGACTTCTGCGCTCGACTCGCGTCGCAGCAGCGCTATGTCGTTCGGTACGACTTGCGCGATAC
>NZ_JBFUGE010001018.1:0-1471 GCF_056403075.1 Ideonella sp. P3_A4
CCGATGCTTCAGGCGAGCGGGTGCTGCGTCGCCGTGCCTGCCTGGCGGGGCTGGGCGGTCTGGTCGCGGYGTTGGCCCTGCCGGCCTGTTCCGAACGTCGAGCACCCGAGGTCGAGCTGGCCCCGTTGCGGTTGGCGATGGACCTGTGGCCCGGTTACTACCCGGCCGTGCTGGCCGACGAACTGGGCTACCTGGCCGAGGCGCAGGTCAAGCTGACGATCAGCTTCCCGGCCAACACCGACCGCATGATGGCCGACTTCGCGGCCGGCCAGGTTGACGTGGTGGCCGTGGCGCTGGGCGATCTGATCAACGCCACCCATGGCCGCACGCCGGTACAAGTGTTTCTGGTCAGTGACGAATCGGCCGGCGGCGACGCGCTGCTGATGCGTCGTGGGGTCGATCTGAAAGGCAAAGGCAAGCTGTCGCTGGCCACCAACCTGGGCGGCTTCGGCGAGCTGTTCGCGCGCGAGTTCCTGCACCGGCAGGGCATCGACCCGGCGCGCATTGCATGGATGAACGCTGACGCGGCCGACGTGCCGCGCCTGCTGTCCGCCGGCCAGGTCGACATTGGCCACACCTGGGAGCCCTACGTCAGCGAGGCCGAGGCGGCGGGTGCCGAGAAGCTGTTCTCCAGCGCCGACACACCCGGGCTGATCCCGGACGTGCTGGCCGCCACGCGCGCCACCGTCGACCGGCGTGCCCCTGAGCTGCGGCGCTTCGTCGGCGCCTGGCTGCGCGCGGTGGACTGGTGGCTGGAGCACCCCGACGAAGGCAACCGGCGCATCGCCTCCCGCGTGCACAGCGAGGTGGCCAAGGTCTCGCTCAAAGGTGTGCGCCTGATGCGCCGGGCCGACAACCGCCGGCTGCTCGGGGCCGACGGGCAGCCGCAGACACTGGGCCCGGTGGTCGCGCGCTACAGCGCCTTCTTCCTCGACAAGGGCATGCTGGCACGGCCGGTCGAGCCGGCCGACTTCCTGCGCGGAGATTTGCTGCCGTGAAGACCCGGTTGCTGGTGGCCGGCGTCTTGGTTGGCGTGACGCTGTTGCCGCTGGGCCTGGTCAGCAGCTGGCAGTACCTGAGCGAGTCGCACCGCACGGCAGACGAGCGCAACGCCGAGCTGCGCTCGTTGGCGCAGGAAACCGCGCGCGACCTCGGCGCCCGTGCCGACCGCATCCTCGACAACCTGCGGGCCGACGTGGCGATGCCGGGCCTGCCCGAGCTGCTGGAAAAGCCCGGTGCGGCCGACCTCCTGTGGGCCAATCGGGTGTTGACGCTGGTGGCCTTGCGCGAGCCTTTGAACGCCACCTCGGTGGGCCTGCTGGATGCGCAGGGCCGCAACATCGCCGACACCCAAGCGCCGCGCGTGGGCCGCAGCGAGGCCGACGAGGCCTATGTCAAAGAGGTGTTGTCACTGCGCTACCCGCAATTGCTGGGCCCGCTGACGCCGGGTTGGGACGACCACCCCGCGCTG
>NZ_JBFUGE010001019.1:0-1468 GCF_056403075.1 Ideonella sp. P3_A4
CTTGAACCCACCGAGCGCTCACCCCGCGCTTGATCCATCCCCACCACCACGACCCCAAGGAGACCACCATGCCCACGATCCACGACCTGACCACCCCGCACGAAGGCAGCTGCCACGATTTCGACCCGCTGTTCGGCCATTGGCGCGTGCACCACCGCCGTCTGCGCGACCGCCTGGCCAACTGCACCGAATGGGACCTGTTCGAAGGTGTCTGCCACATGCAGCCGCTGATGGGCGGGCAGGGGAACGTCGACCACAACGTGCTCGACGCGCCGAGCGGCCGCTACCGCGCGTCGACCATCCGCTGCTGGGATCCGGAGAACAAGCAGTGGTCGATCTGGTGGCTGGATGCGCGCTTCCGCCAGATCGACGTGCCGATGGTCGRCAAGTTCGAAGGCGGCGACGGCGTGTTCTACGCCGACGACACCTTCCGCGACCAGTCGATCAAGGTGCGCTTCCTGTGGCTGCGCACCCGCAGCGAGGCGCCGCGTTGGGAGCAGGCCTTTTCGACCGACGGCGGCAAGACCTGGGAGACCAACTGGGAGATGGACTTCGAGCGGGTCGCCGCCGACTAAGAGCCAGCTGAAGTCATCGCCTCGATCTCGGTGTGCAGTTCGAGCCAGCGCTCTTCGAGCATCGCGACCTCGGCCTGCACGTGGGAGAGTTGGCGGCCGAGCTCGCCGAACTGCTCGCCAGCCAGGCCGGGCTTGGCCAGCTGCGCTTCCACGGCGGCCTGCTCGGCATGCAGCTTGGCGAGCCGCTGGTCGATCTTCAGCACCTCGTTGCGCAGCGGGCGGGTGCGGTCGGCCAGCTTGGCGCGGGCTTGCGCGGCCGCCTTGCGGTCGTCGCGAGCCGCCGGGGCCGGAGCGGGTGCCTTGGCCGCCGGCGCTGAGTTGGCCTTGGGGGCCGGTGCGGCCGCAACAGGCGCGGGGGCCGGCGCGGGTTGCTTGCCCGACAGGGCCCGTGCCGCCTCGCGGCTGCGGTCCAGCAGCCAGCGCTGGTAGTCGTCCAGGTCGCCGTCGAAAGGTTTCAGCGCACCGTCGGCCACGAGCCAGAACTCGTCGCAGACCTCGCGCAGCAACGCGCGGTCGTGGCTGACCAGCATCACCGAGCCTTCGAACTCGTTCAGCGCCATTGACAGCGCTTCGCGCGTCGTCAGGTCCAGGTGGTTGGTCGGTTCGTCCAGCAGCAAGAGGTTGGGGCGCTGCCAGACCAGCGAGCCGAGCACCAGGCGCGCCTTCTCGCCGCCCGACAACGTGCCGATGGTCTGGTGCACCATCTCGCCGACGAAGCGGAACTGGCCAAGGAAGTCGCGCAGCTCTTGCTCCCGTGCCTCCGGCCCGACGGTACGAGCCAGTCGCACCATGTGCTGCAGCGGCGTGTCGTCCGCATGCAGCAAGTCCATTTCCTGCTGTGCGAAGTAGCCGATCGACAGGCCCTTGCCTTCGGTCACCGTGCCGCCCAGGGC
>NZ_JBFUGE010001020.1:0-1465 GCF_056403075.1 Ideonella sp. P3_A4
GGACACGGGGGTAACGCCAGCTTAGAACGCGACGACCATCGACGCGCCGATCAGGGAATTGTTCTTCTTGAACGTGCCGTCCGTGACGTCTTCGAACACCGCGCGGTCGGCGCCGTCCAGGCGGTACTCGAGCTTCACGGTGGTCGCCTTGTCGAAGGCGTACTTCAGGCCCAGGCTGATCGCGTAGCGGTTGGCGCCGCGGTTCAGGTCGCCGTTCGCGTCGGGGCCAATGCCGTTGCGGCCGTCGTTGTAGCTGCCGTTGTCGGGGTCGTAGTAGCCGTTGTAGGTGTACAGGCCGCCGCCGTTCTTGTCGTTCTTGATGTAGTCGGCGCGCACCAGGCCTTGCAGGCGCGGCGTGATCATGTAGCCAGCCAGGCCCGACAGACCCACCCACTGCGAATCGCGCCAGTTGCCGTCGGCGTCCGGCGTGATCGCGCCTTCCTTCTGCTTGCCGACGCTGAGCTGGCCCTGCAGCGTCATGTCGCCGCGGGTGAAGTAGCCGTCGACCTCGGCCAGGTAGGCCATGGTGTTCTTCTGCTCGAAGTTGAAGTTCGGTGATTTGCCGACCAGGCTGGCGAAGCCCCAGCCGCTGAACTCACCCTTCGCGTAGTCGACCCGGAAGGCCCAGACCGGCGACTTCTCGTGCGCCTGGCGGATCGGCGCGTTGACGTTGGCGATGGCCGTGCGCACCCACCACTTGCCGTCCTTCAGATCCAGGCCCACGCCGGTGTAGCCGAAGGGCAGCGTGAAGTCGTACAGCAGGTTGTGGGTGGTGAACGGGTTCAGCGTCGGCTGCTGGTATTCGTAGCCCGACCAGTCCGGGATCTGGCCCGCGATCAGGCGGGTCTGCAGGCTGCCCAGCGGCACCGAGACACTGGCTTCCTGGACGATGCTCATGCCGTCGATGCCGGCGCCGACACCGCGGTTGGGCGACAGCGTCAAGTGCCACAGCGTGCCGCTCTCGGTTTCCTTCAGGAAGTCGATCGTCGCCGAGCCCATGAACGAGGTGTCGTAGGCGTAGCCGTCGGACTGCTGGTTCAGGAACTGGAAGCCCGCACGGTCTTGCCGCTGGTTGTAGATGAACACCGGCTCGATGAAACCGGTGACCTTCAGGCCCTTGTAGCCCTGGCTTTCCAACGAGTCCTCGAGTGCCTCGGTCTTCACCGCAATGCGGTTGAAGTCCTGCACCTGCTCAGGCGTCATGCCCCATTTCGGCTCGGCGGCCGCGGCGGGCTTGGCGGGTTGCGCCGCGACCTTCTTCTCCAGTTCTTCGACGCGGGCGCGCAGCGCCTTCAGTTCTTTCAGCAACTCCTCGTTGCTCTGCGCCATGGCGCCCGGGGCCCCGAAGGCGGCCAGCAGAGCGACAGACAAGGCGGTGAGTCGGATGTTCTTCATGGGGTCTCCGGGGGGTGAGGGTCAGGAGTCATCGCGCTGGGCAGCGCTGATTTCGAGGGCGCGGCGGCGC
>NZ_JBFUGE010001021.1:0-1463 GCF_056403075.1 Ideonella sp. P3_A4
GTCCCCTACACCGCCGACGATGGCAGCGGCCACCCCGTCAGCTCGACCATCGTCGTGACCGTGACGCCGGTGAACGATGCGCCGGTCGCCGCCGGTGACCAGACCACAACTGCCGAAGACACGCCGGTGGTGCTGGACCCGCGCGGCAACGACACCGATGCCGACGACGACCCGCTGACGATCACCGAGATCAACGGCCACCCGATCGACGCACAGACCCCGGTCAGCGTGACCGACGGCAACGGCCAGCCGATCGGCACCGTCAGCCTGAACCCCGATGGCTCGCTGACCTTCACGCCAGCGCCCGGTTACCACGGCCCGGCCGAATTCGACTACACCGTCAGCGATGGACAGGGCGGCAGCGATACCGGCCACGTGGGCCTGACCGTGACGCCGGTGGCTGACGCACCGTCCGTCGTCGCCGACAGCGCCAGCACGCTGGAAAACATGCCCGTCGTGATCGACGTGCTGGCCAACGACAGTGACCGCGATGGCGACGCGCTGACCATCACCGAGGTGAATGGCCAACCAATCAGCGTCGGCTCGCCTGTGCACCTGGTGGACGGCAATGGCCTGCCGCTGGGCGACGTGCGCTTGACGGCCGACGGCAAGCTCGAGTTCACGCCCGCCCCGGGCAGCAATGGCCCGGTCGACTTCAACTACACCGCCACCGACGGCCACACGCCGGTGCAGGCGAACGTGCATGTCGAGGTGACCCCGGTCAACGACGCGCCGGTCGCTCTGGACAACAACGTCCACGGCGTCGAAGACAGCCCGCTGACCTTCGATCCGCGCTCGAACGACACCGACCCCGACGGTGATGCGCTGACCATCACGGCGATCAACGGCCAGGCGATCAGCGTTGGCCATCCGGTCACGCTGCCGGAAGGCCAGCTGAGCCTGAACTCCGACGGCACCCTCACCTTCACGCCAGCGCCAAACTACAACGGCACGCTGAACTTCGACTACACCGTCAGCGACGGACACGGCGGCAGCGACACCGCCAAGACGACGCTGGTGATCCAGCCGGTGGACGATCTGCCCGCGGCAGGTGCCGACACCTTCGTGGCCACCGAAGACACCGCGCTGCACGGATCGCTGGGCGGCAACGACACTTTGTCGGGTGATGGCGGCAACGTCTTCGCACTTGGCACCGGCGCTGCGCATGGCACGGTTGTCGTCAACGCCGATGGCACGTTCACGTACACCCCGGCGGCGAACTACAACGGCCCCGACTCGTTCATCTACACGCTCACCGATGCCGACGGCGATRTGTCCACAGCCACGGTCACGCTGAACGTCGCTTCCGTCGAAGATCTGCCTACTGCGAAGAATGACACCTTCTCTGCGGCCGAAGACACCGCGCTGAATGGCTCGGTGGCGGGTAACGACACCCTGTCGGGCGACGGCGGTAACACCTTCGCACTTGGCACGGGCACAGCCCACGGTACGGTCGTCGTCAA
>NZ_JBFUGE010001022.1:0-1459 GCF_056403075.1 Ideonella sp. P3_A4
GAGCAAGAAGGTCACCTACGACTTCGCCCGCCTGATGGAAGGTGCGACCCAGGTCTCGTGCTCGGGATTCGGCCAGGTGATGATCGACCACATGTGAGCCAAGGCGGCCGGCGTGATGCCCGACCGCCCTCTCGATGCCAAGCCCCCGGCGCTGCCTGCGCCGGGGGCTTTTTTCATGGCCGGGCTGCGGGTTCAGGGCTTCACCGTCACCGTCAGCGACGGGAACCATTCATGGAGATCGGCGCCACCGCCGGCGAGCGGGCTGTAGTAGCCGGCGTTGTTGCCGTCGAGCGTGACCAGGATGACGTGGCTCAGCTCGTAGGTGCCCAGTTGCGGCGGCTGCAGGCGGGGCTTGGCCAGCGCGCGCGGTTGCGAAGACTCGACCGGGCCACCGGTGATGATCGTCGCCCGTCCCTTGGCGGGCTCGCCGAAGTAGCCCGTGGTGGTGAGGTAGTCCTGGCAGAGATCGCCGACGCGCGGCGGCAGGCAGTAGTACAGGACGACGTAGTCGACGCCTGATGGTGCGCCACTGCCGGTCTCCTTCAGTGTCACGCTGGTCTTGAGATAGGGGTAGTCTGCAGAGAGAGACACCTCGGGCGTCAGGATCCGGCCCTTGAGCAAGGTGGGCTGAATCCCGTCGTATTTGTTGTTGGTGACCGTGAAGGCGGTGTTGCCCAGGCTGTCCAGTTCGGCGCCTTCGACCACCCGCACGTTGCCCGCCAGGTCTTCCAGGTGCACCCGCGCAACGTGCCAGATGCCCGGCTGAGAAAAGCGGTAGAAGCCTGTGCCCTGTCCGGCCCGTCCCACACCGATCTGTTGGTCGCGCACGAGGTGCAGGGGGCTGTCGCCGATGGTGAACTCGGCCGCGAATTGCGGGGCGCTTGGCGAACTCAGGTAGATCACCCCCTTGCGCACGCCGCTGACATCGTCGGTCGCATCGATGGAGACCGTGACGTAGGGATCGGAGCCGGCCATGTTGGGCGCCCCGCTGACAACGATGGAATGAAGCACCGGCGGCGTGGTGTCGGGGGCCGTGGCCCAGGCAATGCCGAAGGGACTGATGGGGCCGATGGCCATCAGGCCGGTGCACGACAGCATCAGGGAGCGGGCGATGGATCTGGGCATGGTGCCTCCTGGAGTGTGGTTCGATGCCCGGCGCGACGTACCGCGCCAGGCCTGGCATCCGCGACGCCTCAGTCGTCCTGCGCTTTCAGCGTGTCGCAGGGTTCGCAGCCGGGGTCGTCCGGAAACTTCTGGCAGTAGCCGGGCGGTTTGACGTGGCAGCTGGACGCCGACACCTTGAAGCCGGTGATGAACTGGCTGCGCCCGTAGTCGTTGAAGATGAAGCTGCCGGCGTACGAGCGATTGACCAGGTGCATGTCGCCGCCGCTGTCGCCCTTGACGAAGCCGTTGTAGTTGCCGATGCCGTCGGTCGTGATGGTGCCCAGCGCCATGGTCT
>NZ_JBFUGE010001023.1:0-1456 GCF_056403075.1 Ideonella sp. P3_A4
CCATGCCTTCAAGTTCAACAAGTACGCCGAGCGATACCTGGCCGAATATCAGTACCGGTTCAACCGGCGGTTCGATCTCAAGCTCCTGATGCAAAGCCTCATTCGTGCCGCGGTGGCCTGCAAACCGGCGCCCCTTCCATCGCTTCGCATGGCTGAGGATCATCGCTAATCAGGGATGACATAGACGGCTAACGTTCGACGTAAGGGGCGGCCCGCCTGCGGGACGTCCCCTTGACGGAGGGGTTGGGCGTCACGGCGAAAGTGGCACCACTCATAGCATGGATTCCTGCTGCAGAGCCTTGAGCGCCGCTAGCGCCTGCTGCTCTTGCTCAACGGGAACGAAGATGTGGTCGTGAAACGCCCCGGCAACAACATTGCAGCTAATGCCGGCCTTCCCCAAAGCGCTGGCGAAGGCTGCGGTGAGGCCAACAGCTTGGAGATCAGAGTGGACCGTCAAAGTGATCCACGCTGCGCGAAAAAGCACAGCCAAGCCCGCATTGATTGCTTGCTCCTCCGGCAAGACCAGGGTGAGCCCCTCGGACTCAGAGACAGTCGCCACCGGAGAGAAGGCAGAGACATCTGAACCGTGAGGAACAACGCAGTAGGCGTAGACGCCAGCATGCAGCGCGGGCTCCATGGACCTCAGCAGAACAGCGAGGCTTGAGATTGCTTTACTCATGACGCTCAACGTTCGACGTAAGGGGCGGCCCGCTTGCGGGACGTCCCCTTGACGGAGGGGTTAGGCTGCGGGCCTATGGAAGAGACTCTGGGCATTCGGATCCGAACCTTCCTTAACGAGCGCACTAGCGTTGAAATAGCAACGATGGGGCTGGCAATCGACCGGCGCGGACGATCATGGGAAGAGAAGGAGTGCCGCTACTGCGCCGAAGAGAGGAGCTGTAAGAACTGCCAGCTCAACGAGCCTAGCTTTGGAGCGAGGCATGGCAAGGCGCCGATATGCAACTACACCCACCACAAGCGCAAGCACCGATAGTACTGAAGTAACGAGCGCAGCCAAGGTGACGATGCCGATTAGGGGTGTACCGCACACCCAACCCATCGCCTTCTGCATTCCTTCGACCGCAGCGCGCCATTGGATAACCGCCCACGCCGGAGGCACCACGGCCGCAAACAATGCGAAAAAGAGAGAAACGGCACGAAGCATGACGGCCTAACGTTCGAGGTAAGGGGCGGCTTGCGGCTTGCCGCAAGACGTCCCCTTGACGGAGGGGTTAGGCCGACGGTTGCCAGAACACCTATTGACCAAGGCGTGACTCCAACTCAGCGATGCTAGCTAACCATTGCTCAGGCTTGCCTTCTGACCACAGTTGCCAAAGCTCAGACAGCTTGGGATCTTTGACCCGCAGAAGAGCTTGCAGGGCGATCGGCTTCAACTCTGCGAGAGCCTGCTTTGACTGACGTTCAAGCCATGCGCTCAGTTCCTTTGGGAGTGCAC
>NZ_JBFUGE010001024.1:0-1453 GCF_056403075.1 Ideonella sp. P3_A4
GCGTAGGCCCCTTCGGCATGGCATGCAGCCCCGGGCGACAACGCCACCTGGTCTGCCAGCAGCGCGATCAGTTCGCGCGCCGAGCCGGATGGCAAGGACACGTGCAATGTGTTCGGCAGCCTGTGATGCTGAGAACCGTTGACCGTCAGCCCAGGGATGCCTGCCAGCAAGCGCGCCTGCAGTTGGTCACGCAGACGCGGCATGCGCTGGCGAGCCACTTGGGCGCCCGCGACCAAACGAGCGGCGGCCGCCAGACCAGCGATGTACGGGACGTTCTCGGTTCCCGGGCGCAGCCCGCCCTCATGCGATGCACCGTACATCAGCGGGCGCAGCGGCGTCCCACGTCGCACGTAAAGCGCGCCGATGCCCTTGGGGGCGTACATCTTGTGGCCAGCGATGGTGAGCAGGTCAGCACCTATGGCCTTGACGTCGACCGGAATCTTGCCCATCGCTTGAGCGGCGTCCACATGAAACAGCGCGCCGTACCGCCTCACGAGACGACCGATCTCCTCGACGGGTTGGATACTGCCCAGTTCGTTGTTCGCGTGCATGACGCTCACCAGCGCCGTATCACCGCCTGCCAGCAACATGGCCAGCGCATCGAGATGCACGATGCCATCCCGACCGACAGGAGCGATCGATAGGCGCCAGCCCTGTCGCTGCAACTGCAGCGCAGGCTCCATCACCGCGGGATGCTCGATCGCGCTGACGATCAGATGCCGCCGTTCGGCGGACGCCGCCGCGCAGACGCCAAGGATCGCCAGGTTGTTTGCTTCAGTGGCGCTGGCGGTGAAGACGATCTCCGACGGCAAGTTGGCGCCCAGGGCAACAGCCATCCCGGCTCGTGCACCATCGACGGCTGCCTTGGCAGCCCGCCCTTGGGCATGGGACGACGACGGATTCCCGAACTCGGTGCCAAGGTGCTCGCCGATGGCTTCGCGCACCTGCGGATGCACCGGCGTGGTCGCGTTGTGGTCCAGGTAGATCACTGCTGTTCCAGGAACCGCTGTGCGTCGAGCGCCGCCATGCAGCCGGTGCCGGCGCTCGTGATCGCTTGGCGGTACACGTGGTCCTGCACGTCACCGGCGGCGAATACACCGGGAACACTGGTCATCGTTGCCAGGCCATCCAAGCCGGCCCGGGTCAGGATGTAGCCATTTCGCATTTCGAGCTGGCCCTTGAAGAGCTCGGTGTTGGGTTGGTGCCCGATCGCGATGAAGCAGCCGCTGACCGCCAACTCGCGGGTGCTGGCATCCTGGAGGTTCTTCAGCCGCACCCTCGTCACTCCACACTCTTCGCCGAGCACCTCGTCCAGCGTCTGGAACAAGTGCAGCTCGATCACACCGGCGGCCACGCGCTCCATTAGCTTGTCGACCAGGATCGGCTCGGCGCGGAACTTGTCTCGGCGATGCACCAAGTGCACCTTGCTGGCGATGTTGGACAAGTACAGAGC
>NZ_JBFUGE010001025.1:0-1450 GCF_056403075.1 Ideonella sp. P3_A4
CTGCTGTACATCGAATCGGTGCAGTCGCCGCGCAAGTTCATGTCGGCCGCGCGGGCGGCGGCGCGCAACAAGCCGGTCATCGTGGTCAAGGCCGGGCGGGCCGGCAACGGGGTCAAGGCGGCCACCTCGCACACCGGCGCGATGACCGGGGCTGACGTGGTGTTCGACGCTGCCTTGCGCCGCGCCGGCATGCTGCGCGTGGACACACTGCAAGACCTGTTCACCGCCGCCGAGACGCTGGCACGCTTTCGCGGCAACCGCAGCCCCGTGCTCAGCATCATGACCAACGGCGGCGGCGCCGGGGTCATGGCGGCCGACGCCGCCGCGATGCACAACGTGTCGCTGGCCGAGTTGAAGCCGGCGCTGGTGAAGCAGCTGGACGCAGTACTGCCGCCCAACTGGTCACGCGCCAACCCGCTCGACATCATCGGCGACGCACCGGTCGAGCGCTATGTCGCCACCTTGACCGCGTTGCTGGCCGATGAGTCCGCCGGGGCGGTTCTCTTTCTGCACTCACCCACCGCCATCGTGCCCAGCAGCGACATCGCGCGGGCCTGCGCGCCGCTGGTGCAGGCCGTGCCGGGGCGGGTGATGAGCTGCTGGCTTGGCAGCGCGGCCGTGGCCGAGGCCCGCACCTGCTTCGAAAATGCCGGTGCGGCCGACTACCCGACGCCGGAAGAGGCAGTACGCGCCTTCGCGATGCTGCAGACCTACCGCTGCAACCAGGACGCGCTGATGGAAGCGCCATCGTCCAGCGAGAACCCGGTGCCCGACCATGCCAGTGCACAAGCCTGCGTCGACGCTGCCTTGGCGCAAGGGCGTGAATGGTTGACCGAAGGCGAAGCCAAGGACGTGCTGGCCGCATACGGCGTGCCGGTGGTGCACACGGTCGCCGTGGMACCGAACGCGGCCGACGCGGTGCGGTGTGCCGCCGAGGTGGGCTTCCCAGTGGCGCTGAAGATCATCTCGCCGGACATCACCCACAAGTCGGACGTCGGCGGCGTGCGGCTCGACCTGGCCGACGAGGCCGCCGTGGAGCGCGCGGCCACCGGCATGCTCGAAGCCGTGCGCCAGGCGCAGCCGAAAGCCAACATCACCGGCTTCAGCGTGCAGGCGATGGCACACCGCCCGCATGCGCAGGAGCTGATCGTCGGCGCCAGCATCGACCCGCTGTTCGGCCCGGTGATCCTGTTCGGCCAAGGCGGCACGGCGGTCGAGGTGACGGCCGACCGCGCCGTGGCGCTGCCGCCGCTGAACCGCAGCCTGGCACGCGACCTGGTGAAGCGCACACGCGTGGCGCGGCTGCTGGCTGGCTTTCGCGACCACCCGCCCGTCCACGCGCAGGCGCTGCACGACGTGCTGATCGCGGTGTCGCAGATGCTGGCCGACCTGCCGCACCTGGCGGAGCTGGACATCAACCCGCTGTGGGCCGACGAGAAGGGCGTGCTGG
>NZ_JBFUGE010001026.1:0-1447 GCF_056403075.1 Ideonella sp. P3_A4
TGTTCCAGCAGCACTTCGACGAGCTGGCGCTCTACGTCACCCGCGAGACCGGCGCCATCCTGCCCAAGGGCCAGCACGAGCTGCGCGAGGCGGTGGCCTTCTGCCAGATCGCCGCGGCGATGCCGATGCAGGCCCAGGGCCAGGTGCTGCCGAGCGCGCCGGGCCGCATGAGCATCGCCCGTCGCGTGCCGCACGGTGTGGTCGGCGTGATCTCGCCCTTCAACTTCCCGCTGATCCTGACGCTGCGCGTGGTGGCGCCGGCGCTGGCGGCCGGCAACGCCGTGATCATCAAGCCGGACCCGCGTACGCCCGTGAGCGGCGGGCTGCTGATCGCCCAGGTCTTCGAGCAAGCGGGGTTGCCGGCCGGTGTTCTGCACGTGCTGCCCGGCGGGCCGGACGTGGGCGAGGCGCTGGTCACCGACCCCGCGGTCGCGATGATGTCGTTCACCGGCTCGGCGGGCGTGGGCCGGCGCATCGGCGAGCTGGCGGGCAAGCACCTGAAAAAGGTCTCGCTGGAACTGGGCGGCAGCAACGCGTTGATCGTGCTGAGCGACATGAGCAGCGAAGCCGACCTGGACCTGGCCGCCAGCAACATCGCCTGGGGTGCCTGGCTGCACCAGGGGCAGATCTGCATGGCCAGCAACCGCGTGCTGGTGCATGAGTCGATCGCACCGGCGATCACCGAGCGCCTGGTCACGAAGGCCACGCACCTGCCGGTGGGCAATGGCGCCACCGGTCAAGTGGCGCTGGGCCCGTTGATCGACGAGCGCCAACGCGACCGCGTGCACGCCACCGTGCAGGCCAGCATCCAGGCCGGCGCCACGCTGCTGGCCGGCGGCCGCTACGACGGGCTGTTCTACCGACCCACCGTGCTTGCCGGCGTGAAGCCCGGCATGCCCAGCTTCGACGACGAGACCTTCGGCCCGGTGGTCAACCTCGTCAGCTTCCAGACCGACGACGAGGCGGTGGCCCTTGCGAACCAGAGTCGCGGGGGCCTGGCGGCCGGCGTGTTGTCGAAGTCGGTCGGCCGTGCGCTGGTGGTGGGCAACAAGCTGAAGGCCGGCATGGTCCACATCAACGACCAGACCGTCAACGACGACGCCGTGAACCCCTTCGGCGGCCCGGGCATCGCCGGCAACGGCAACTCGCATGGCGGCCCGGGCGACTGGGAGCAGTTCACCACCTGGCAATGGCTGACGGTGAAAGACGCCCCGACCCCGTTCCCCTTCTGAGTTCCATTTCAAGAGTCAAGCGGAGACAAGCACCATGAACTTCCAAGGCAAGACCATCGTCATCACCGGTTCCAGCTCCGGCATCGGCGCAGAGACCGCGCGCTACCTGCGGCTGAACGGCGCCCGCGTGATCGGCGTGGACCGCAACGACCCGATGGTCACGCTCGACGGCTTCGTGAAAGCCGACCTGTCCGAGCAGGCCGCGATCGATGCGG
>NZ_JBFUGE010001027.1:0-1443 GCF_056403075.1 Ideonella sp. P3_A4
GCCCAGGCGGGTGGTGACCCACGGCAGCTGATCGGCGTCCGGCCGGTTCGGGATGTTCACGTTCAGCAGCCAGGGCTTCTGGGCCGGCGGTCGCTGCAGGACCGATTCCAGCACCGCCTCGACGACCTTGCGTGCCACGCGAGCCGCGGCGTCGAGGTGCGTCCAGCCCTTCTCGGCCTGCGAAAAAGCGATCGCCGGGATGCCGAACAGATAACCTTCCATCGCTGCGGCGACGGTGCCGGAGTACAGCGTGTCGTCACCCATGTTGGCACCCTGGTTGATGCCCGAGAGCACCAGGTCAGGCTTGTGCGGCAGCAGGCCAGTCAACGCGACGTGCACGCTGTCCGACGGCGTGCCGTTGACGAAGCGAAAGCTCTGCACCGATTGACCGCGTGCTTCGTGCACTGTCAAAGGCCGCGTCAGGCTGAGGGCATTGGAGGTCCCGCTGGCGTTCTGCTCGGGCGCGATGACGTCGATCTCGCCCAGCCCTTGGCAGGCCTGGACCAGCGCTGCGATGCCCGGCGCGAGGTAACCATCGTCGTTGGCGATGAGGATGCGCATGCGACCGATTGTAGGCAGGCGCAACAGCTGGTCACTTGTTTTGATGCCTCGGTGTTGCGCCGGCACGCAGCGCTGCCTCCCGGCTGTCAGCCAGAAGTCACCCAGGCGACGAGCGAACAGCGGTCGCGTGCCTATGATCAAGGCCCATCGGAACACCCTCTTGGAGCGCAGCATGCACGCCTGGCTTTGCGAAACCACCACCGGCCCGGGCGACCTCGTCTGGCGCGAGCTGCCCACGCCCGAACCGGCGGCCGACGAAGTGCGGGTGGCCATCCACGCCGCCAGCATCAATTTCCCGGACCTGCTGACCGTCGAAGGCAAATACCAGGTCCGGCCACCGCTGCCGTTTGTGCCGGGGTCGGAGTTCGCCGGCAAGGTCGACGCGGTGGGCTCGGCCGTGACGCATCTGAAGGTGGGCGACCCGGTGGCGGCAATCGGCAGCTCGGGTGGCTTCGGCACCCACGCTTGCATCAAGGCGGCGCAAGCCATTCCGCTGCCACCCGGTTTTGCGCTCGAAGACGCAGCGGCCTTTGCTTTCACCTATGGCACCTCACACCATGCGCTGCTCGACCGCGGCCAGCTCAAGGCCGGCGAGACCGTGTTGGTGCTGGGCGCCGCCGGCGGCGTGGGCACCGCGGCCGTGCAGATCGCCAAAGCAGCCGGCGCAAAGGTGATTGCCGCGGCCTCGACCGACGAAAAATGCGAAGCCTGCCGTGGCATCGGCGCCGACGAGACGGTCAACTACAGCCGCGAGAACCTGCGCGAAGTGCTGAAGACGATGACCGGCGGCCGCGGCCCGGACATCATCTACGACCCCGTCGGCGGTGACTTGGCCGAGCCCGCCTTCCGCTCGATTGCCTGGCGCGGCCGCTACCTCGTGGT
>NZ_JBFUGE010001028.1:0-1440 GCF_056403075.1 Ideonella sp. P3_A4
GGGCCGTGGGCCGTACAGGTTGAACGCGCGGAACTGCGCCGCCTGCAGCGCACGCCAGCGCGACGCACCGATCGCCTCGCCGCCGATCAACACCGTCTTCGCCCGGCAAGCCGGCCGCTCCAGCAGCCCGGCCTCGCACATCATCTCCAGCTGCGCTGGCGTGCAGTCGAACACGTCGACTTCGTTCTGCTCCAGCCAGTCGACGAATGCAGCGCCATCGGCGCGCACCTCGGTCGGCACCAAGACGAGGCAGTGGCCAGCCATCAACTGAGCGATGACCTTGACCGACGCGTCGAAGGTGAAGCCCGCGTTCAACGCGAAGCGCGAACGCGGGTCGATCTGTTCGAACACCGTGCGCTCCAGCGCCTGCCACAGGTTCAGCACGTTGCGGTGCTCGACCATCACGCCCTTAGGCATGCCCGTCGAACCCGAGGTGTAGATCACGTAGGCCAGGTACGACGACGTCAGCCCGGCCACGCTCGGGTCGTGCTGCGGCTGGCGGGCCAGCAGCGGGTCGTCGTCCAGCACCACCACCGGCCGCAGGCCTTGCGCGGGCAGGTCGTCTTGCACCGCGTCTTCGGTCAGCAGCACCACCGGCGCGCAGTCGTCCAGCAGTTGCACCAAGCGCCCGACCGGCTGTGTCGGGTCCAGCGGCACGTAGCCCGCGCCAGCCTTCAAGATGCCCAGCAACCCGATCATCATCGGCAGGCCGCGGTCCACGCACAGCGCCACGCGGTCGCCGGGCTTAACGCCGAGAGACAGCAGCCGGTGCGCGACCTGGTTGGCGCGGCGGTTCAAGTCGCCGTAGCTCAGCGACTTGCCTTCGTGCAGCACCGCCGGTGCGTCTGGCTGCAACTCTGCCTGCTGCTCGATCAGCTCGTGGATCAGCCGCTCACGCGGATAACTCGCCGCGCCACCATCAACCCACATCGCCAGACGCTCACGCTCGCCAGGCAACAGCAACGGCAGCTGCATCACGCTGGCCGACTCATCGGCCACCATCGCCGCCAGCACACCTTCGAAGCGCGCCAGCAGATGCTCGATCGTCGAGCGCTCGAACAGGTCCGTCGCGTAGACCATGCTGCCGCTGACCACACCGTTCAGTTCCATCAGCGTCAGTGAGGTGTCGAAGTGGCTGACGACGCGGTCGGACGTGAACGAACGCAGGCGCAGGCCCGGCAGCAACAGCTCGCCGGCGGCCGGCGTGTTGTTGACCGTCAGCATGGTCTGGAACAGCGGGCTGTGGCTCAGGCTGCGCTGCGGGTTGATGGCCTCGACGACCTGCTCGAACGGCAGGTCCTGGTGCGCGTAGGCGGCCAAGGTGTCGGCCTTGACATGCTCCAGCAGCACAGCGACGGTCGGCGCGTCCGCCACGTTGACGCGGATCGCCAAGGTGTTGATGAAGAAGCCGATCAGGTCTTCGACCTCGCGCCGCTGGCG
>NZ_JBFUGE010001029.1:0-1436 GCF_056403075.1 Ideonella sp. P3_A4
ATGTGGCGCAACCCTTCAGACTTGAGGAAGCGCGCCAGGCGCTCCTGCAGCAGGTTGCCGCTCAGGGCGGCGCGGGGCGAGGCGTAGCGCAGGTCCCAGCGCAGGGTCTCRACATGGTGGAGGCTCATGCTGCCAACTCCCGCAGCAACGCCCGCAGCTGAGCGGACCGCCGGTCCAACTCGGTCAGTGCAGTCGGCTCGTCAGGCTGATCCTGGCCTGCGAGCAGCGATTGGCAGTGCGATTGGCGAGCCGAGAGCCAAGCTTGCCAAGCGGCTTCGAAGGTCTGCATCTGCCCGGCATCCAGCCACAGCAGGCGGCAGCGCAGGTGCGACGGCGCCTCGCGAGCAACGACTTGCGCAGCCAGATTGCGAAAGCGCGGGTCGGCACCGCGCGCCGTCCAGCCGCTGAACACCAGGGTGATCTGCGTCGAGCCCAAGTTGTCAGCCGCGGGTGTTCCAGGCTCAGGAGGCGTCAGCGGGCGCAGCAGCAGGTGCTCGACCAGGTGCAGCCCTTCGCCGGCGGCCTGCAGCTGGCAAGCGGCCTCGTGCAGCGCGCGCGCATGGTCCTGCGCCTGTGYGTCGTTGGCGCCATGGACGAGCAGCCAGTGGCGGCCCTGTTCGTCCGGGCCGAGCCAGAGCTGGCCGCCGGCCGTGGGCGCCCACTGGTACAACTCGGGCCGAGCGGCGGCACGCAGCAGGGGGGCGGGCAGCGCGTCACGCAACGCGGGCATGGTGCTGCGCAGTCGAGACCAGTCGGTGCTGCGACGCCGGGCGATCGGGTTCAGCATCGGCTGCACATCGGCCGGCGCACGCAGCACGTAGCGTGCGCTCTCGGCGTCGGCTTGCGGTGCTGGCCATTCTTTCGGCGTGGGCAGTCCACGGCCTTGCCAGCTGCCGCTCAGCCAGCGGCTGTGGGTTTGCGCCAGCCCGAGCATCAGGCTCACGCGCTCTTGCAGGGGCGGCGTGTTGTCCGTCTGGCCGAGCAGCGGCAGGCTGAGGTTCGCGCCGGAGCCGCGCTGCTGGCCCAGCCGCATCAGCCGGCGGGCGAACTGGCGCTTCAGGCGCAGCAGGTGCACAGGCCAGGCCTGCGGCGTGAAGTAGCAGGGCAGGGCCTGCAGGCCGGCATGGTCGAGCGATTCGCCGTGCAGCGCGAGCTGGTAGTCCAGCACGCGGTGTCGGCGCGAGAGATGGTCTTCGTCGATCCATGGCGCCGCTTCGAGATGCTCGCGCGGCTGGCCGTACAGGGCCTCGATGCCGGCGAGCTGGTCGTCGCCGGGCAGGCTGGTCCAGTAGCTGCGCGTGCCGTCTTCGTCCAGCGCGTACAGGTGGGGCAGTTGTTCGCGCTGCACCTGCACCTGGTTCAGCCCCTGTTCCAGCAGGCTCAGGTAGCCATGCCACTGGTCGCGCAGGCCCGGCCGGTGGCGAGCGTGGTCGAGC
>NZ_JBFUGE010001030.1:0-1435 GCF_056403075.1 Ideonella sp. P3_A4
GAACAAGAGCTATTCCTGGTTCGAAAACAACGTCATCTACCGCGTGCCGCCGCACTTCCCCGGCGCGGGTCGTCAGGTCTACCCCGGCTTCCTGCAGCACACCGGCTTCGTGGCGATGAACCCGGACCGCCACCTCAGCTCGCACTACGACTACTTCTTGGACTTGGTGCGCGGCGACGACGACAGCGCCGAAGGCCACCGCACGTTCTACGACGAGTACAACGCCGTGCTGGACATGCCGGCTGAGTACTACCTGGACACCATCAAGACCGTGTTCCAGGACTTCGCGCTGGTCAACGGCACCTGGCAGGTCGACGGCGCCCACGTGCGCCCGCAAGACATCACCGCCAGCGCCTTGCTCACCATCGAAGGCGAGCTGGACGACATCTCCGGCGCCGGCCAGACCCGCGCTGCCCACGAGCTGTGCACCGGCATCCCGAAGACGCGCCAGTTCCACTACGACGTGGTTGGCGCCGGCCACTACGGCATCTTCTCGGGCCGCCGCTGGCGCGAAAAGGTCTACCCCGAGTTGCGCGCCTTCATCCAGCGCTTCAACCAGCCGGAAGAGATCATTGGTGACACCAAGGCGGCCGCGCGCAAGCCCCGGGCGGCGAAGCCGGCCGCCAAGGCTGCTGTGAAGCGGTCCCGCAAAGCAGGCTAAAAAGACGCGCCGGTGGCTTTCATGCCAACCGGTGCACGCAGAAGCGGCATTGATGGATGAGCTAACCGCTCAACTCCACGCCGCAGCGGTCGATACCTGAGACGTATGCCCGGCTCACCCGAGCCGGAGCGGCGCGCTTCCCTCTCCGGGCAAGGCGCCTTCATCAGGTCACCACCGCATGAGCCCGTTCTCGATTGCCGTCAGACACCTCCGCCAGCTTGGCCTGGCGGCGCTGGCCTTGTGCACGCTGGCCGCTCACGCCGGCAACGCTGACCTGCGCATCGTCACCGAGGAGCTGCCGCCCTACAACATGACCCAGGGCGGTCAGATCACCGGCCTGAGCACCGAGGTGGTCCAGGCGGTGCTGAAGGAAGTCGGCCTGCAGGCGCCGATCAAGAGCATGCCCTGGGCCCGCGCCTACGACATTGCGCTGAACGAAGAGAACGTGCTGATCTATTCGATCACCCGCACGCCCCAACGAGAAAAGCTTTTCAAGTGGGTCGGCGTGATTGCGCCGACGCATTGGGCCCTGTATTCGCGCCCCGGCCGCAATCTGCCGATCAAGCAGCTCGAAGACGCCCGCAAGTTCCAGATCGCCACCGTCAACGAAGACGCCGGCGAGCAGTACCTGGTCAGCAAAGGCTTCGTGCTGGGCAAGAACCTGCAGTCGAGCAACAAGTACGAGTTCAACTACGAAAAGCTCAAGCTCGGCCGCGTCGACCTGTGGATCTCGAACGAGCTGAACGCGCTGTACCTGACCCGCCAGGCCGGTGA
>NZ_JBFUGE010001031.1:0-1435 GCF_056403075.1 Ideonella sp. P3_A4
TGACGGAGGGGTTAGGGCTCAGGTGTCGTGGGCGTTGCGCCTGAACCATGCCGCAGACGTTTTGGAAAAGAAGAGCAAATAGAGAGCGACGAAGTCTACTGCCCAGCTGAGAATATTTGCAAAATTCTCAGGTGATGTTAAACCAAATGGATCGGAAACGCGTATTGCAGACAACAGGCCATACAGCATGAAGACGAGGAGAAGAATCCGAGCCCAGCCGTGACCCCGATAAACGTAAACATAGAGAACAGCGACAAAGAGTAGCGAAAACAGAGTGGCCGCTACTTCAACGGCGGTTTGTTCCGTATGCAGATAGAGAGCGGGTAGGACAAGCACTAAGCCAGCCCACAGAAGCGCGACAGCAATCTTTATCGAGCGAGGCGGCGGACTTGCGGGTACTTGCGGATCTGCGATTGGAGCGCCCGGCGGCGCGTACTTGTTCTTTTCCATCGGTGAGCTCTAACGTTCGACGTAAGGGGCTGGCCGCAGGCCAGTCCCCTTGACGGAGGGGTTAGGCCTCGCCGTGCCTATTGGCGAAACGCGCTCTTCGGCTTTACCCATTGCCGCAGTGTCTTTAGCTTGCGTGCCCCATGCTCGGCCCAGGCGATTTCGGCGCCATCACCGAGCTGCTCGTAGATTGGAAGTATCTCGGTCACACCAACGTACTCCCACTTCACACGAACGCCATTCGGCCCGCCACGATAGGGCTTGGCGGCTGCCCTGGCAATTCTTTCCACTTTGGCATATGCGGAATCCATCGTGTCGGCTTTGACCAGCACGGTGTTCTCCCAGGAGACAAAGCGCCGATCTGGATCGTTGCGCGCCTCATCGCCGAGCTCGATGAAACGGAGCAGGTACGTGCCAAGGTACCAACCTACTGGCGAAATGTTCTTGTCGTGACCCATGCTGTTGCTGCTTGAGGCCTAACGTCCGACGTAAGGGGCGGCTTGCGGCTTGCCGCAAGACGTCCCCTTGACGGAGATGTTAGGCGAGCGACGTTGAGCAAGGCAGTGACAGGAACGCGAGGGCACCAACATGGCGACTGGACTTCTAGATCGCGGCGACGCTGAACGAAGGCGCCTGGAGACTTGCGGCATTTCGGTTCCTGCAGCCTCAATCATTGGTGAACCCCGTTTGCCCGTATTTTCCACCCCGGGAAGACCAAGCAAGCCAACCCTGGAGTGGCAAAGGGCTTCGAGCGAATACTGACCGGCCTGACAGACGCTGGGCTGTTCTTGGGCTGCTGAGCGCTCGAAGGACGACGTATTGCACGGTACCAGCCTGGATGGCAGATGTGACCCGGCACTGAGACAGAGGCATTTCTGACTTTGCCTAACGTTCGACGTAAGGGGCCTGCCGAAGGCAGGTCCCCTTGACGGAGGGGTTAGGCACCGGAGATGCACCCACCGTGATGGACTTGCCGTGCAAGGCAGGC
>NZ_JBFUGE010001032.1:0-1435 GCF_056403075.1 Ideonella sp. P3_A4
GCTTGCACTCAGATCGGCGGTCAGCCTTGTCGGCGGCCGCGCAGTTCTCTATCGACGCTGGCAGGCGGGGTGGGGGCAGTCTTCGCCAGTCGGTCCCAGGCCGATCACCGGATTTCAGGCCCTCCACCCCAACTCCGCAACCATACAAGCCGGATCCGCGCACGCCACTTGAAGGGGGCGGCGCTACGCGCGCCCCGATTAGGTCAGCGAGGTGTCAACCTCGCGTCGCTCCAGCGCGAGGAACTCGGCAGACTGCATCTCGTTCAGTCGCGAGACTGTGCGCGGGAATTCGTGGGCCAGGGGGCCTTCGTTGTAAAGCTGCTCTGCGGACACTTCAGACGACATGATCAGCTTCACGCGGCGGTCGTAGAGCACGTCGACGAGCCAGGTGAAGCGGCGCGCTTCCGAGGCCAGCCGCGGTGGCATTTGCGGCACGTCCGACAGCAGCACGGTGTGGAACTGCGTCGCCAGCTCCAGGTAGTCGTTCTGTGAACGCGGGCCGCCACACAGTGTGGCGAAATCGAACCACACCACGCCACCGGCGCGGCGCCGTGCGCGGATCTCGCGCTGTTCGATGTGCAGCAGCGGCGATTCATCACGCACTTCGGCCAACTCGGTGAACGCCTGCTCCATCGCCGCGTCGGCCTCGGCGCCGAGCGGGGTGTGGTACAGCTTCACATGCTCCAGCGTGCGGCGTCGGTAGTCGGTGCCGGCGTCAACATTGATGACCTGGAGCTTGTCCTTCAGCAGCGCGATGGCCGGCAGAATGCGGTCGCGGTGCAGGCCGTTCGGGTACAGCGCGTCCGGGTGAAAGTTCGAGGTCGTGACGATGCTGACGCGGTGCTCGAACATCGAATCGAGCAGGCGGTGCAGGATCATCGCGTCGGTCACGTCGGCAACGTGGAACTCGTCGAAGCAGATCAGGCGGTGCCGGCGCGCGATGCGCTCACCCAGCACGCTCAACGGGTTCTGGATGCCCTTCAGATCCTGCAGCTCGCGGTGCACCTCGCGCATGAACTCGTGAAAGTGCAGCCGCGTCTTGCGGGTCAATGGCACCGACTGGAAGAAGCAGTCCATCAGGAAGCTCTTGCCGCGCCCCACCCCGCCGTACATGTAGACGCCGCGCGGGATCGGTGGGCGCACGATCCAGTCGCCCAGGCGCCGCAAGACCGGTTCGCTTTCTCCTGCGGGGATGTCGTTGGGCGACGAAGGCGTCGGCCGCAGCAACTGGGTCACCGCGTTCGAGCGGCGGGCCTTGTAGTCGGCCCACTCGTTCTCGCAGCGTTCCAGCGCGTCGATCGCGCGCAGCTGCGCCGGGTCGGCTTGGTAGCCGCGCTCAGCGAGCGTGGCTTGGTAGAGCGAGCGGACGGCCATCAGTGAAACAGCGTTGAGCGGCGCGGTGACTGAAGTGTCAGTCGCCGCGCCTGTTCAGATC
>NZ_JBFUGE010001033.1:0-1434 GCF_056403075.1 Ideonella sp. P3_A4
ACGTAGGCGTGTCCGGGAGGGCCGAACATCGAGGCGTTGCGCGCTCGAAGGCCCCCATGGCTGTGCGACGCCGGATCTTCGGCGTCGTACGCCTCGGTTTCAACAATGCGTCCGCCGACACCGTCGACGAGGACGGTCACGCCTACAAGCGCTCGCGCCACTTCCAGCGAAGGGGCTTCAAAGTCGATGCCGGCAATCTGGCGCATGAACTGCCGCTATGAATGCGCACTCACGCGACGCCTCGGTCGGCATCCGTGGCTCGCGTTTCTGAATCGGTCAGGCAGGTTGCTGCCTGTTGAACGGCTGCCTGGGCCCGCTGTTGCTCGGCGCATCGCCTTCCGAGCCGCCAGGGCGGCTTTCGTCAATCGAATGAACCGCCCCATCCTCTTGCTGGGTTCTGACCTGCTCGGACAGTCGGGCATAGAACTTTGCGATATCGCAGAGGTCTTCTTCGTCCAGACCTTCGATGCCAATCATTCGGTTGCTCGCCTGTTGGTTGGCGGCCAGAAGCTCATTGAGCTTGAGGTGCAAGGCCACACTGTCCTTGTTCTGGCTTTGCTGAATCAAGAAGACCATCAGGAACGTGACGATGGTCGTTCCCGTGTTGATGACCAGCTGCCAGTTTTCCGAGAAGTCAAAGATCCGACCCACCGCGGCCCACACGATGACGCACAGCAGCGCAGTGGCAAATGCAACAGGCGAGCCGGCCCAACGGGTGACCGTGGCGGCGAAGCGGTCAAAGGCAGCAACCAGGTGAGAGTGCGGTTTGCTCGGCTCTTCCGCCCGATCACCGTGGTCGGTAGCACTCGAGGTCATACGATCTCCATCAAACAACGGACTGGATTCGCCCTTTGGCGGTGAGCCACACCCGCAGACGTTGCCCTTCATGCAGCGCAGAAATACTGACGGCGCTGCGGTGATTGGCAAAACAAGGCAAGCCCCGATGGTCGATGCCTCGCGCTCGCCACTGATCCACATCGACCTCGGTGATGAGAATGCGTGCCGAAAGCAAAGCTTCGCCTCGACGTTTCGCATCAACCGGATGTACCTTCATCGATCGAGCAGGCGGACTGAGCCAGCAATGCATGACATTCCTCTCGCGCCGTGATGGGCGGTTGAAGGCCAATGAGCAATTGGTGTTCCCAACGCCATCCGCGCTTCTGCGCCCGGCCTGCCGATGCCAGAGACGAACAGATCAGGCGCGTACCGCCGGAATCTCGGCAAGGCGCGTGGTGTAACGGGGTGACCGCCATTCCTGCCTCGACTGCACGCCGCCGCCGGCGTTGGCGGTCTCCTGGCGCAACGCGCTGGCCACCGTCACGGCGCCCTTGCCAAAGCGCTGGTTGAGCGCATCGAGTGCGCCCATCAACTTCGAAGGGTCGCGCGGCGCCACGAGCTCCCCCGCTGGGTCCATGCCGGAGAACAGATCCAGCT
>NZ_JBFUGE010001034.1:0-1432 GCF_056403075.1 Ideonella sp. P3_A4
CTTGCGGGCCGCCTGATTGGTGCGGCTGCTCTTCGTGGTTGCCTCTTCGCCAGGGACGGCCGCCGAGGACGACTGGGCCGGTACGGCCGTGGTGGCTTCTGCCTGTGCGACCAGGCTCGGGCCCGGTTGAGCCTCGACAGTCGCCTGGGCAAGAGCCCCACCCATGCAGCCGGCCAAGCAGAGCGTTGCCGCGGCCCGGCCCAAGATCCTGCGCCACTTCGAGTGATCGATCACAGTGGCTCCCTCTCGATCGGTGAGCCGCTGTCTTGCCGATCCAGAACGACGGGCGGCATGTTCGCGGCGGTGGCCAGCAGAATGCGACGCCCGGACCAACGCACGACATGCAGCTGAACTTGCGGGTTCAGACGGGTCGTGGCCTCGACTTCGAGCCCGCCTTGCGAAGGCGCACGCCGGCCGGCAGCCGCTGTGGCCGGCGCCCAGCGCGCCAGCCAACCCGGACGAGCCGCCGCACCGCGCCACTTCACCGCCACGGCCACCAGGATCAGCAGCAGCAACAGCAGGGCGCCAGCCCAGGGAAAGCCCACCTCGGCGGAATCCGGCCTGAACGGCAGGGGCGCGACGGTAGATGCCGAAGGCGCGGAGACGACATCGCTCGCGCTGCGGCCAGGCTCTTCGAGTGCCATGGTCGGTTAGCTGTTGAGCGGCAGGGGCAACTCGGTCAATCGAACGCCGAAGTAGTCGCCGACGGCAACCAGTTGACCGCGTGCCACGACCCTGCCTTCGAGCATCAGGTCGATGGCGCCATCCACTTCCCTGTCGAGCGTGACGACTTGCCCGACCTTCGCACAGGCCAGTTCGCCCACGGTCATCACGGCCTCGCCGACGCACACCTGAAGTCGCGCCTTGACGTCGAGCAATGGGCTCTGGGGCGAGCTGAGGTTTGCGGCCGAAGCCGGCGGATCCTTGGCTTCGGGCAGCGCGATCAGCTGGGCCTCGGCCGTCTTGTCGGATGAAGTCTTGTCGTTCGGGTTGTTCATCTGTGGGTCCTGATTCAAAGGTCACTGCCGGTCGTTGGCAGAAGTCAGCGCAACGGCCATGTGGCCCGATCGTTGTGCCAGCCATCCGTTGAAAAGCGGTGACGCCTGCGGGGCGCCCTGCCCCGCCTCGATGGCCAGCGGCATGTCCAGTCGCTGCGGCGTCACCAGGACGTCGCCCAGCCGGAGGCCCATCAATTCGCCCAGGGACAGCGTCACGTCGGCCATGCGCGCGCGCACTGCGACCGGTTGATTCGCCACTTGCACATCGAGCGCAGACAGGCCGCCTTGCGCCRCCGACCTGGACGGCCGTCTCGCTCGCGGCCACGCGTCGTGGCGTCCTTGAAGCTTCAGCTCGATCGATTGCACGCCCTGGATGCGGCATTCGACAAGCACCGCGCCCGACCATGCCTTGGGCTGCGATGGCGAGGAAACCG
>NZ_JBFUGE010001035.1:0-1432 GCF_056403075.1 Ideonella sp. P3_A4
GGGGTTAGGCGGCCGTTTCATGGCGCGCGAGGCCCTCGGTGGAAGGGCCCCGAAGCCCTATGCAATTGCCCCAAGGGTCTTGGACTTGGCACATGGATTGGCCGTTCTCAATGACCATTGGGCCGCGGTACAAGCGTGCTCCGATGGCTTGGAAGTGTTTGAGCGACGCCTCGAAACTGGGTACTTGCCAGTAGACAACAGAACCGGAAGCACCAGAAGATACTTTGGCGTCTGACGGCACAAGCTCGAGGTTGACGCAGCCAAGGCAGAGATACTCGAAATCCGGATCGGGCACGCGTTTGCGGACCGCGTCAGGAAACGCGCGCTCGTACCAAGCGAAGGCTTCGGGGACGTTTCCTACATGGACCATGACGGCGGCGACGGTGTATTCGGGCATGGAGTGACTAGGACGCTTAACGTTCGACGTAAGGGGCGGCCCGCTGGCGGGACGTCCCCTTGACGGAGGGGTTAGGCCCTCGTGAGGAACCGAGCTGGAGACTTGGATTCATGACGATCTCTATCGACTTACCGCCAGCCTGGGCACTCCCCTGAAGGTGAACCACGCCACGCAGACGTTGGCAACGTTGATGGCTGTTTCCAACAGGATGTTCTGTGGGTTCATTCCTAAGAGGCAACCCGTGTAGCAACTGGTTGATTCAAGCAGCGTGAGATTCGCCGCTAGCAACAACGAGAACCAAAGAACGAAGGTGCCAACTCGTAGAGCCAGCGCGACCTTGTTGAAAGGGGGATTTGTCAGCGCGACAACTTGGGCTAGGAAGACCGCAAACACGCCGAATCCAGTTGCAATTGGGAGTAGAGCCGTCATGTCGTTGTCCTTGGCGACTGGGAGTTCGAGTCGAGCGGTGTGCCGTCCGATGGCCTATGAGTGGGGCTTAACGTTCGAGGTAAGGGGCGGCTTGCGCGTACGCGCAAGACGTCCCCTTGACTGAGTGGTTAGGCGCCGGTGARGCACCTACTGCTGCCCGCCACCCCCAGGCYGATGGGTGCRAAGGCCKTGAAGCAGCCGCGYGGGTGACCGGAGCGCGGCTATGCCGYACTGGGGTTGTGGCTGTTTCAGTTAGGCCATGCCCTGTGAACTCGGCCGGTGATGCGTGACTGGGCGCTGCAAGCTTCCCGTGGCAGAGATGGGGGACTGCAGGCACGGTTGCCAAAGAGCTACCCATGCCTGGAACTACCGGCGGGGATGCTTTTGCTCGAATGGCAGGCGAAAGTGGTGGCCAACATGTGACCAAGCCAGCAAGAAGACGGCTGGAGCAGTCACTATCCGTGCGCTGGCCGCCGGAGGACGGACAGCCAAAGCAGACGCCGGAGCGGGCACGCCTCTCACAAGAGCACTGGGCATCGAAACCGAAGCCATTAGCGGCAGGCATTGGCGGATGACGCTCCAAGTGACTCAAGCCTTCAACACGGG
>NZ_JBFUGE010001036.1:0-1430 GCF_056403075.1 Ideonella sp. P3_A4
CGTTCGGGTTGTCCATGYCGTTCCAGCGCGCGATGTCGCGCCAGGCCTGACCAGACTCGAGTGCGATGCGCATCAGCGTGTCACCGGGCTTCACCGTGTAAGTGGGTGGGCGCGTGTCGGCCGGCGCACTGGCGGGTGCCGAGGCTGGTTTGGCCGCCTCGGGTGCCGAAGCCGGCTTGGCAGCCGCTGTCGGGGCCGTGGGCCGCACTTCCACCGGGGCCTGGTTGCGCGGCGAAGCGCAGCCGGCCAACAGCAACACGGCGGTCGCGGCGAAGAGGCCGAGCGATCGTGTTGTCCAACGCCCTTTTTTGGTGCTCATCGGGTAGTGAGTTCCCTGTGCTGTTGTCAAGGTCAATGGGTGCCGGATTTTAAGGGGACGAACTGCACCGCCTCGCCGAGGCGGCGGTGCAGGCCATCGGGTGTGCGATCGACGATCACCAGCACCTGGCCCCGGCCGTCGGCCGAACGGGCCGGCGCGACCAGCCGGCCGCCCACGGCGAGTTGGTCCAGCCAGGCGTTGGGCAACTCGTCGCCCCCCGCCGCAGCGATGATGGTGTCGTACGGTGCATTGGGCGGGTGGCCACGCATGCCGTCGCCATAGACCAGGCGGCAACGAGGCACCTGCAAGCGATGCAGGTGACGTGCCGCCAGCTCGTGCAGCGCCTTCAGGCGCTCGACCGAAATGACCTGCGTCGACAGCTGCGCCAGCACCGCAGCCTGGTAGCCGCAGCCGGTGCCGATCTCGAGCACCCGGCCCAGGTGGCCGCGGGCGCGGGCGTTCTCGCCCAGGTACAGCCACTCGATCATCCGCGCGACGACCGAGGGCTTGGAAATCGTCTGCGACAGGCCAATCGGCAGGCTCGTGTCTTCATAGGCCTGTGCGGCCAGGGCCGAATCGACGAACTCATGCCGCAGCACCTGGCCCATGGCCTGCAGCAGCGGCTCGCAGCGCACGCCATCGGCCCGCAAACGCTGGACCATGCGTTGCCTCACCGGTGCACTGTCCAGCCCCAGGCCGCGCGGCGCCACGGTGCGGGCTGCATCCAGCGCCGCTTCCTGCAGCAGACGCTGGGGGCGCAGCACCGTCGGGGCCTGCGGGGCGCTGACGGAACTTCGGTTGAGAGAGGCAGGAAAGCGCGCCGGCCGCAAAGGCACGGGCTTCTTGTCGCTCATGGGTGCACCCTTCGGCCTGCGGCCGGTCCCGCCAAGCGGGAATGAGCCCCTTCGGACGGCCGTGCGCGGCTCATGCCCGACCCAGCCGCGCCCGCCAATCGGGCAGCGCGGCGTGGTCGGTGAGATCCACCTGCAGCGGCGTGATCGACACCTGCCCGTTGGCCACAGCGTGGAAATCGGTGCCCTCGCCCGCTTCGCGCGCGTCGCCAGCCGGGCCGATCCAGTAGATCGGCTCACCGCGGGGGCTGATCTGGCGG
>NZ_JBFUGE010001037.1:0-1425 GCF_056403075.1 Ideonella sp. P3_A4
GACCTCTACAGCGCCTTTCGGTGAGTCAACGGTGTGCGAGTCCCACCAGTCGAGCTCACGTGCTTTCGACACGCCCTTGCTGCGCAGCCAATCCTCGAGACCCAGCGGAACGACGAAGAGAGGCGGGCCGCCCGCTTGCTCGTTCAGGTGCCGGATGGACGCTTCGTCCAGATGGTCGTAGTGATTGTGCGAGGCGACGACCAGGTCGATGCGGGGCAGTTCGTCCAGCGCGAGGCCTGGCGGCTGGTGCCGCTTCGGCCCGGCGAACTGCACGGGCGAGGCGCGGTCAGAAAAGATCGGGTCCGTCAGCACGTTGAGCCCGCCCAACTGCGCAAGGACGGTGGCATGGCCGACCCAGGTGACGGCCGGCTGCATGCGGGCTCCGGCCTTCGCATTGGCATGCAAGAAGCCGAGATCCGGTGGCGTCCGTGGGATCGGGTCGCGAGGCGGTGGTGGCAAGTTGTTCCGCGAGGCGTTCATTCGCCAGCGCAACACCTCGGCCAGGCTCTTGGGCTGGAAGTCGCTGTGGTTGTTCTGGAACCCGTCGGGCCGGTGGTGCGGCTTGGATGGGTCGAAGTAGCGGTTCCTGGGGCGGCTCACAGTGGCGGCGTCCGGCGGGGCTGAAAGTGGCCATGATGCCAAGAAACCCACGGCCCTGACTTCAGGGCGGTGCCAGCGCGTCTAACGTCGTGCCGGGCAGGCGGGTGGCCAGTCTTCCTGGCCCTGGCGGTGCCAGACGAAGAATTCGCCGCTGGCGTTTTCCTTCAGGTCGCGCGAGAACATCAACGTGCGGCCGGACGGCGAAGCCAGCGCGCCGATTTCACTGCCGTTGGCGTTGATCTCGTTCGGCAGCCTCTCGCGCGCAGACCAGCCGGTGCTGGTCAGATGGCTCTCGTACAAGCCATCTTCGGCCATCAGGATCATCGTCTGGCCGTCCGGCAGCGGCAGCGCCTCGTAGTCATTGCCCTGGCTGTTCAGCGCGGGGCCGGCGTTCTCGACCTGCCACTGGCCGTTGTTGGCCTCACGCGCCCGCCAGATGTCGGTCTTGCCATGGCCACCGGGCCGATCCGACCCGAAATACAGCCAGCCGTCGTTGGCCAGCCGCGGGAACCATTCCTGGCCCGCCGAGTTGATGGGCGCTGGCAGGCGCTGAGGCTGGCCCCAGCGGCCGTCGGCGTCGCGATCGACGCGCCAGATGTCCAGGTCCTTGCGATGTTCACCGTCGGTCGAGCGGGTCGAGATGAACCACAGGCTGCGGCCGTCGGGCGTGAACCAGGGGTCGGCCTCGACGCCGTCGCCGGCGAACGCGGCGTCCATCGGCGTGGACCAGCCGTTGGCTTCGCAGCGGCTGTGCAGGATGCGCCAGCCGCGGAAGTCCGCCCCGCTGCGCACGAAGTAAAGGTCGCCCGTCTTGGGGTCGAACGC
>NZ_JBFUGE010001038.1:0-1423 GCF_056403075.1 Ideonella sp. P3_A4
GCGTAACCAGTCCTTGGACACCCTGAGCTGCAAGCACCTCCTTTAATGCCTTGACCCGCGCGTCGCGAATTGCCGCCATTGGGTCACCATCATCACGGCTTCCCTCTACGTCCGGCATCCAGTCATCAAACAGCCACGTGGTGACCAGAAGCGGGTCGTTCGGTTGGAATCTCGCAACTAGAGCATCCATGCGGCCAAGCCGTTCGCCCCCAATGGCCCAGTCAACATGGCTAAAGGCGTGGTGCCGATTTACCTCTTTTCGCAATGCATCCCAGGTCGCCATACGGTCCTCGATGCCCTGGTTCTCGAGACATGCTTCCAAGGCTTTCATGACGCGCTCAAAGCTATCGGGCTGCAACTGTCCAAGACCACCTATCAAGGTCTGCCAGCGCTCCGGCAATCGTTGCGCGTGCTCGACTGCCAATTCAACGATTGCCGCTTGTGTCGCCCAGACGATGCCGAAGGTGAGCGTCTCCTGGCCTCCCGGCGAGGCCTCAGCAAACCTTGGCTTCTGCGTCGGGCTTACGCTGTCATGAGACTGCGGCAAGAGCAGCACTAAGAGCGGCCAAGCGATTGATGGCACCGCTTTTACTACGTGAGCTAGAACCCCGATACGGTGCTTGTAAGGTGCATTTGTGTGCGGCGACCATGACAGCAGCACATCACGCAGACTGTTGATTGGACGATTAGCTAGCTTGCCTCCCGGGTCAATCGCCGCGAGCTTAGCAAGGCACATTGCTGCGCGAAGGAGAAGGCTTTCGTCCCAAGCTAGTAGTTCCAGAGCCCAAAGAACCGCTGGATGGCCACTTGCGGGTGCAAAGAAGTCATCGCGCTCGGAGAAGATGGGCTTAATTTTCTCGGCGTCGCCCTCAAGCAGACGCTCGAGGGCTTCAAGGAAAGGGATAGGAGCGGCCTCCGCGAGCAACGGAAGATGGTCTCGCAGACTTTCGAGCAAGCGGTGGTCAGCAGACAGACTTGGTAGCCCCCGAACAATTTCGTCGACAAATTGCCGAGGCGATGACCCGGTGACGACAAAGCCCGCCTTGTCATGAAGCGCGGACATATGAAGCAATGTGGTCATCAGTCCTTCGCGAAGCCACCGACTGTGCACCCCAGGTTGAGGCGCAGAAAGCCGAAATGCGTCTTCTGCCTTTGGGGTCTCAATCACCTGGGAAAAAACAGCCTTTGCTTGTTCAGCAAACCGTGCCAAGTGCTCTCCACCAAGGAGATGGCCCAGATGCACGAATGCATCTACGGAAGACCTCATCGCCCACACGTCGTCGACACGGTCTATAGGAGGGTCCTTCAGTCTAGTCAGACCGCGCAGTGGGGCTTCAACCTCCTCATAGGTGGCTCTCCCACCTAGCAATTTGAGAACCTCTGAATCAGCTTCCGCAGAAGGCTTCCACGCACCTGCCAAGAG
>NZ_JBFUGE010001039.1:0-1414 GCF_056403075.1 Ideonella sp. P3_A4
GTGCACATGCTGCCGCCGCGCGGCGTGGACACCACCGCCACGCTGATGGAAACCCGCTTCGACCTGGCCGAGCCCGAAGGCCTGCAGCTGCTGTGGCGCGACAGCGTCTACCGCCTGAGCCGCAGTGATCTGCCGGTGCTGATCGGCCGTGGCTCGACCTGTGGACTGCAGATCGACGAGGCCCGTGTCTCGCGCACCCACGCTCGCATCGACTGGACGGGTGGCGGGCTGCAGGTGGCCGACCTCAGCATCAACGGCACCTACGTGCGCTTCACCGGCGACGACGAGGTGCTGAGCCTGCGGCGCGGCGCCTGCACCTTGCACGGCAGCGGCGACATCGGCCTGGGCGGCTCGCCCAACGAGGTGGGCGTGCCGGTGCTTCAGTTCAGCATCATGTCGAGCATGGACGATACCGCGCCGATGCGGCTGCCACCGAGACATTAGCCCCCACGGCCCCTCTCGGGGCCTGCCCCCCGAGGGGGCTCGCGCAGCGGACCGGCAAAGCCGGATCCGCGCACGCCACGTGAAGAGCGGCGGCTCCTGCGGAGCGCCGCAAAGGGTTCAGACCAGTTATGCCGCCGTCCGCTTCTCAATACCACCATGGGCAGCCGTCCCCAGTAGGCGTGCTGCTGGCCAACCTGGGTACGCCGGACGCGGCCACRCCGGCTGCCCTGCGCCGCTACCTGGCCGAGTTCCTCAGCGACCCGCGGGTGGTCGAGATCCCGAAAGCGGTCTGGTGGCCGATCCTGCACGGCGTCATCCTGCGCACCCGCCCGGCCCAGTCGGCCAAGAAGTACGCCAGCATCTGGCTGCCGGAAGGCTCGCCGCTGGCGGTGTGGACGGAGCGGCAGGCCAAGCTGCTGCAGGGGTATCTGGGCGAGCGCGGCTGCCCGGTGATCGTGAAGGCCGCCATGCGCTACGGCAACCCGTCGATCGCGTCGGCGCTCGACGCTTTTCAGGCGGCCGGCGTTCGGCGCGTGCTGGTGCTGCCGGCCTACCCGCAGTACTCGGGCGCGACGACGGCCAGCACCTTCGACGCGGTCAGCAACTGGGCGCAGCGCACGCGCTGGGTGCCCGAGTTCCGCTTCATCCACCAGTACCACGACGACTCGGCGCACATCGCTGCGCTGGCGGCCAGCGTGCGCGCCCATTGGCAGCGCGATGGCCGTGGCGAGATGCTGCTGATGAGCTTTCACGGCATGCCCGAGCGCACGCTGAAGCTGGGCGACCCGTATCACTGCCAGTGCCAGAAAACGGCGCGTCTGCTGGCCGATGAACTGCGCCTTTCATCCGACGAATGGCGCATCAGCTTTCAAAGCCGCTTCGGCCGCGCCAAGTGGCTGGGCCCGGCGACGGACGCGACGCTGAAGCAGCTGGCCGCTGGCGGAACGAAACGTGTCGACGTGGTCTGCCC
>NZ_JBFUGE010001040.1:0-1411 GCF_056403075.1 Ideonella sp. P3_A4
GATGTGCCCACGGTGGGGGAGAAGCCGGCCTCGCTGACCGCGCGCGCCGCCTGGGCTTGCCGCAGGTTGGCTTGCGCGGCCTTCAGGTCGCGGTTGTTGGCCAGCGCCTGTTGCATCAGGCGGTCCAGGCCGGTGTCGCTGAACTGCTGCCACCACTGCGCCAGCGCGGCTTCGTCGGGTGCCGACGGAGGCGTGGCGTTGTCGGCACGGGACCAGCTGGCGAGCGCCTGGTCGCCGAGTTGCGGCGCAACGGCCGGTGCGGTCAGCGTGGTGGCGCAGCCGGCCAGAGCCAAGGCCAGGGTCAGTGCAAGCGGTGCACCGGCTCGGCGGGCGAGATGAAATGATCGAAGAGGGAGGCGAGGGTCCATGGTGTTCCGTGGCCGCAACTGGGGCCACGAAACAACATGTTGCGAGCGGGTCGCAAGCGGGCTGCGTCCGCTTTGTAAATTAACTTGGGGCAGGCATCTGGCTTGCTCCAGCAGCGACCTTTATTGGTCGACGAACGCGCGCTCGATGACGAAGTCGCCAGGCGTGCTGGTGTTGCCTTCTTTCAGGCCGCGCACTTCCATCATCGTCTTCAGGTCGCGCAGCATCGCGGGGCTGCCGCAGATCATCRCGCGGTCTTCGGCGGCGTTCAGCGCGGGCAGGCCCAGGTCGCGAGCCAACTGGCCGTTCTCGATCACCGTGGTGACGCGGCCCTGGTGCTTGTAGGCCTCACGCGTGACGGTGGGGTAGTACATCAGCTGGCGCGTCACCATCTCGCCGAGGAACTCATGCGCCGGCAAGTCGCGCGTGAGGTAGTCGTGGTAGGCCAGCTCGTTCACTTCGCGCACGCCATGCACGAGGACGACCTGCTCGAACTTCTCGTAGGTCTCCGGGTCGCGCACGATGCTCAGGAACGGCGCCATGCCGGTGCCGGTGGACAGCAGGTACAGGCGCTTGCCGGGGGTCAGGTAATCGATCAACAAGGTGCCGGTGGGCTTGCGGCCGACGACGATCGAGTCACCCGGCTTGATGTGCTGCAGGCGCGAGGTTAGCGGGCCGTCCTGCACCTTGATGCTCAGAAATTCGAGGTGCTCTTCGTAGTTCGCGCTGACGATCGAATAGGCCCGCAACAGCGGCTTGCCGTCGATGCGCAAGCCGATCATCGTGAAGTGCCCATTCGAAAAGCGCAACGAGCTGTCACGGGTGGTGGTGAAGCTGAACAGCTTGTCGGTCCAGTGGTGCACGCTCAACACGCGCTCTTCATTGAAGGCACTCATGCTCGGAGGGATTCAGAGAGTCAAAAAAGATAAAGGCCGCGGTTTGGGGGATGCCCAGCGGCAGCAAACCCAGTATTGTCGCCGAGGCTTCCGCATGCCGCCGCGCGGGGGCAACCTTCCCCTTTGGCTGACTTTCCAGTGACAAGGAG
>NZ_JBFUGE010001041.1:0-1404 GCF_056403075.1 Ideonella sp. P3_A4
GATTCATCAAGAACGTCGGCCTTGCGCCAGGTACGTATCAGCGACATTCCCCTCGCCCCGCCGTTCGATGGCCGACGTCCGAAGGGTAGACATTTGACGGTTCAAATCAAAGGCTTGCATTTGAACCGCCGACGGCCTAACAGGAGTTACGCCCACATACCGTTTAGGCGTTAGGCCTCCCTAGTTTGCATGGTGCGCTGCGGTGGCTGGGTCACCAGAATCCGCCGCGTTCCTTGCTGCACTGTGCCTCGCGAAGTTTCGATCGTTGGCAAGCACGGCGCAGTGTTCGACAGTCCTTCGACAAGGGAGAACCATGCTGACAATATCTCGCTGCGTCAAAACGCGGCCCACGCAACGGCGAATCTTGAGCGAGTTCAAGGCCGGATTCCGCTGCCGCGCCCTCGCCCTCGCGGTGACGACGAGCGTCCTGGCCATGAGTGGCCCACAGGTCTGGGCCCAGCCTGTGCCCGAAGCGCAGACCGCACACGGCCTCGTGGTGAAGTGGCGCGCGCCGACAACCCTGGCCAACGGACAGCCCTTCAAGGGCGATGGGCTGACCGGCTTCAAGATCTACGCCAGCCAGACCCGCTACGACCTGGCCCCCGCGTTGCTGTCAGAGGTGCAGGACGCGAAAGCGACATCGGCCACCGTGTCACTGCCATCGGGCAAGTGGTACGTGTGGGTCTCCGCCACCACCGAAAAGGGCGAGAGCGAACTTCAATACAACAGCAAGGTGGTGGCCCCATGAACGGAACCCGTTGGATGAAAAGGCTGCTGGCGTTTGGCGTGACATCACTCGCCGCCTTGTCGGCCCAGGCCACGACCTACTACTTCTCCGATTGCCAGGCCGGTGCCGATGTCGGCTGCCAGCCAGGCAACGAAAGCAATGACGGCTTGTCGCCCGAGAAACCGAAGCTGCTCATACCGGCGCGCTCACTGGTCGACTCGCTGGTCGGCGGCGACCGGCTGCTGCTGGCCCGCAATGGCTCATGGCGCTCCGAGGCCAGTGCGTTCTGGACCGGCAACAACAAGGGCAGCGCCAAGCATCCCATCGTCATTGCCGACTACCGGCCCGCCGGCTACGAGGGCTCGGCCAAGCCCTTGATCACGGTGACCGGCGCGGAGTCGAACTGCCTGACCATCACCAACGGTGGCGACGTGCCCGTGCACAAGGAAGGCTTCACCTTCAAGAACATCAAGTGCGTGGGCCCGGGCGCCGGCACCAACTCGAACGGTGTGTTCACCTACAACGACGTCAGCGACGTGCTGATCGAGAACGTCGACATCAGCGAGTTCGGCATCGGCGTGTACCCAGGGCCGGGCAATGCACCAAGCGCCAAGACGGCCCGGTTGACACTGCGCAACTCGTTCATCCACGACAACGGCGTGCAAGGGCTGTTCGGC
>NZ_JBFUGE010001042.1:0-1397 GCF_056403075.1 Ideonella sp. P3_A4
GTGACCTTCTTCGGTATGCGCACCATTCCCTTCCTGTCCAAGGATGCCCTGGCATGTGCCCGCTGCGGCGATCACACGCCGCTGGATAGAGCCCATTCGACCCGTCTGCAGCGTGGCGAGCAGCTCGACAAGGCCGAAGCATTTGTCGAGCAGTTCCAGCTCGCTCGCAAGAGTGACGTTCAACGCAACTTCCTGCTCGCCACCAGAGCCGGCCGCGAACAAGGCCGCTGAGGCACAGCGCAACGCCCCAAGCGCGCAGGCCAACCACCGTGCCCGCAGGGTGACGGTGGTGTCCTGGGGCGGAGGGCTCATTCGCGGTCGCCCCAACGACAGCACGGCACCACGGTGCCCATGGCACCGAACCACGCGCACCTCGACAGTCGCCCGCGAGCGCCCGTAGCACCAGGGCACCGCCGTCGCCCTGCCGCCGCGACCTCTGCATGCGGACATCTGCGTGCGGCCATCCGCATGCGGACATCTCCCTACAGCCCCCCGCGAAACCCCGCCTGTTTCAAGTCGGCGCAATTTCGGCGTTGACGCTAACTCCGCACATGCCCAGACTGCCTCGCCATCAGCCCGGCCGAACGGTTGATCGCAGGGAGGCATGTTCGGCGATCACTTCTGTCGGCGGCTGTCCGTTCCGGGCGCTCGCTGCATGGACCGTTGCCCTCCTGTTTGTGTCCATCACAGGAGGAGACCATGGTTCGTTCGAAACACTGTTCCCGCGCCGGCAAACTGGGCCTGCTGGCCGTCTCAGCTGCTTCAGCCGCCCTGTTGAGCCTGAGCACGCCGGTTCTCGCGCAAGAAAGCACAGCCGCTCAAGCCGCGCCGATGACCCGGGCGCAGATCGAATCGACGATAGCGCGCGAAATCCAACGCCTGGTGGACGCTCAGAAGCGCATCGAGGGCCAGGGCAAGCATGTCAGCGTCAGTGCGTCCTTGAACACCAAGGGCGACGTGCTGACGCTGAACTTGAGCGTCGAGTACCTGCCCAAGTCGTACGGCGCCGAAATCGAAGACCTGCTGAATGAGCTGGCCACCGCGGCTGAAGACCGGCTGCGCGACCGCAGCACCGTCAAAGCTGTGCAGTTCCGCATCGGCGGGCGCGACATCTACGACTACTTCCCCGCGGAACGGCCGCCGGCACCTAAGCAAGGCAAGTCCAGCCAGGGTCCGCAGACCGCCGGCACCATCGTGCTCGGCGCCGGCCACGGCATCTACTACCACTACAAGTTCAAAGACTGGCGCGCACAGCGCGACCCGAGCAACGGCATCACCGAAGACTTCATCACGCCCAGCTTCACGACCGAGCTGTCGACCTGGCTGGTCGCCCGCAGCAGCGCGACGACGCTGTTCGCGCGCTCACAAGCGACCGACATCCACGAGCCCAGCAAGCA
>NZ_JBFUGE010001043.1:0-1395 GCF_056403075.1 Ideonella sp. P3_A4
ACAGGTGCCTGCTCGGCTGCGGCTGCGCGCGCGGCGGTGCTCGGGCTCGTGCACGGGGCGGTGCCGAACACCAACGAGTGCCTGCTGCCGAACGGTCAGCTCGTCAACTTCGCCGTCAACGATGGCCACACCGACGGCGTGTTGGCGCATGCAATGGTGATCAAGGACGCGGGCGACGACCCGGACTGCACCGACAAGGCCCACCTCACGGCCGATGTCCGCCTGCGCCATGACCTGCCGGGGCAGGTGCTGCTGCAAGGCGGCTTCGGCGTCGGCACGGTCACCATGCCGGGCCTGGGCCTGGCGGTGGGCGGGCCGGCGATCAACCCGGTGCCACGCCGCAACATCGAGCAGAACGTGCGCCTCGCCGGTGAATCGCTGCTGGACGACGCCGGCTTCGAGGTCACGATCTCGGTGCCGCAAGGCATCGAGATGGCGAAGAAGACGCTCAACGCACGGCTGGGCATCCTGGGCGGTATCTCGATCCTCGGCACCACCGGCATCGTCAAACCGTATTCGACGGCGGCCTACCGCGCGAGTGTGGTGCAAGGTGTGCACGTGGCCGCGACCACTGGCGCCGGCGTCGTCGTGCTCACCACCGGCGGGCGCACCGAGAAGTTCGTGATGGAGGAAATGCCCGAGCTGCCGCAGGCGTGCTTCGTGCAGATGGGCGACTTCCTGCGCTACGCCCTCGGCGCGGCGGTGAAGGCCGGCCTGCCCCGCGTCGTGATCGGCGGCATGGTCGGCAAGCTGACCAAGATCGCGCAGGGCGAGACGATCACGCACGCCGGCCGCGCCGAGGTCGACACCGGGCTGCTCGCCGATCTGTGCGCGGGCATTGGCGTCCCGGCAGACGTCCGTGAAGACATCCGCAACGCCGAGACCGCGCGTTACGCCAGCGAGCGCGTCGCGGCGCTAGGGTTGGTGAGCGAGTTCCACGAAGCGCTGGCCAGGCGGGTGTGGCACACGGTCACCGAACGCTATCCCGACAAGTTTCAACTGAAGGTGCTGGTCTGCGACTTCGATGGTCGCAAGCTGGCGGAAGCATCATGAACGAAGAAGTCGAACGGTTCACCGGCGAGCGCTGCCGGGTCATTGGCGTGCTCGACGACGGCGCGGCAAGCCTCGGTGCCACCGCCCTCGCCCACCTGGCGCGCGCCGATTGCGTGATCGGCGGCACGCGAACCCTGGAGCTGCTGGACACGCACCTGCGCCCCGACGCGATCCGCCGCGATCTGACGGGTGCGATGTCGCAAGTGCCGATCTGGGTCCGCGAAGCCCAGGCCGACGGGCTGCGTTGCGTCGTGCTCGCCACAGGCGATCCGCTGTGCCATGGTGTCGCGGCCTATCTGGCCTCGCGCCTGTGCATCGAGGCGTTGGAGGTCATCCCGAACC
>NZ_JBFUGE010001044.1:0-1393 GCF_056403075.1 Ideonella sp. P3_A4
TCTTGCTGTCTCGCGGCCAATGCCTAACCCCTCCGTCAAGGGGACTGGCCTGCGGCCAGCCCCTTACGTCGAACGTTAGGCAATGCCAAATATTCCGCTCCACGACGCAACGTCAACCGTTGGGCAAGAAACATGAACGACTGGGGTAAGCAGCACACCTACAGCACCGGTTCGCTGGTCAGATTCACGGGCATCCTACTTCCGGTCTTGCACTTTCTCACTGGATATTGGGTGGCGAAAAAGATCTCGCCGCACCAACCGATTGCCGTGCTGTTCATTCTTTCTGGTGTTGTAGGCGCCATCGCAGGCTTCACTGGTGGCCGACTATTGGTCGTCGGAGCGATTGCTGGGTATGTTCTAACGATTGTTCTTTTTCCACAGCCGCCGGGTGAAGGTCAATGGTGGTACGTCATCTACTTTTTCTGCCTCTTCACCATGCTTATCATTGGCGTAGCGGGCATCGTCCTCGGGAAGGACTGGAGGCAAAGTCGTGAGTAGCGTCTGGCGAGCATTCAGCAGCTTCGCCCGCATGCCTAACCCCTCCGTCAAGGGGACGTCCCGCAAGCGGGTCGCCCCTTACGTCGAACGTTAGGCAAAGCCAGAAATACGCCTGCCGCCATACCTCGTCTCGTTTGCCAGCCAACTTGAAATCGTGCCGCAAGTCGATCTTGGAGCGCTGGGGTAAATCAAGAACAGCCCAGCGGCAACCTTCGAGCGCGCAGTCACCCAAGAACAGCCCGGCGCTTGTCAGGCTTGTCAGTACTCGCTCGAAGCCCTCTGCCATTCCAAAGTTGGCTTGCTTGGTCTTCCCGGGTGAAAATACGGGCRACCCTGGCTCGCCAACGGTCGGTCCAGCCAGAGGAGCCGAAGTGTCGCAAATCTCCACACGCCTTCGTTCAGCCTCATGGCTTCGGGCCGCCCGGTCGCTCCGTGGGCAACCTCGCGTTCCGGTCATCTCCTTGCWCAGCCTCATTCGCCTAACCCCTCGGTCAAAGGGACGTCTTGCGGCAAAGCCGCAAGCCGCCCCTTACCTCGAACGTTAGACCGAATCTCATGTCCCCCATCAAGCCTCCCCTCTATCGCAAGGTGAACACCACGGCGCATGGCGTTCACCATCGCCATGGTGGAGACTTTCGCGACGACCGAATCACCAGCGCACCAGGCGAAGTCGAAGGTACTCGCCAGTCAATGCACGGTCGTCATCAGCGCGGTCTCGACTACACCCCGCTTTTCAAGTTTCTTCTTTCCCGTGTCGGGCATCATTGGAATGATGTTTACTCCGAGGCAGTTGCACGCCTCGATCGGCCCGCACCGATCTTTTGGCTTGTTGCGCTGCAAGAACACGAGCGCCGTCGATACGTGCCA
Source organism: Ideonella sp. P3_A4 (assembly GCF_056403075.1). Classification (NCBI taxonomy): domain Bacteria; kingdom Pseudomonadati; phylum Pseudomonadota; class Betaproteobacteria; order Burkholderiales; family Sphaerotilaceae; genus Ideonella; species Ideonella sp. P3_A4. The sequence continues at coordinate 1,366 of NZ_JBFUGE010001044.1, forward strand.
ATTGGTGAATCCAGCTACTACAGTGGCA
>NZ_JBFUGE010001045.1:0-1387 GCF_056403075.1 Ideonella sp. P3_A4
GGCCTGGGACGTGCTCTACACCGGCACCACGCCTGAAGGCGTGCCGACCGAGAAGCATGTGATCGTGCACGCCCACACCGGCAAGGTGCTGGACAGCTTCGACGACGTGATGCACGCCGCCGCCGTGGGCGCCGGCCACAGCCTGTTCCTGGGCGCCATCAACATCGACACCGATTCGCAACAAGCCGGCGGCTTCGCCCTGCGCGACACCACCCGCGGCGGCCACGCGGTGTACGACCTGAAGGGCAAGTTCAGCGGCGCCGGCACGCTGTTCACCGACGCCGACAACACCTGGGGCGACGGCACCACGAAGGACCGCGCCACGGTCGCCGTCGACGCCGCTGCCGGCCACGCCCTGACGTGGGACTATTACCTGAACGTTCACGGCCGCCACGGCATTGCCGACGACGGCAAGGGTGCGACCTCGAAGGTGCATCAGTCGCTGTTCGGCCTGCCCTGGGTCAACGCCTCGTGGAGCGACAGCTGCTTCTGCATGAGCTATGGCGACGGCGACAACAGCACCTGGCCGCTGGTGGCGATCGACGTGGCCGGCCACGAAATGAGCCATGGCGTGACCTCGCGCACCGCCAAGCTGACGTACTCGGGTGAATCCGGCGGCCTGAACGAATCGACCTCCGACATCTTCGGCTCGATGGTCGAGTTCTACGCCAACAACCCGGCCGAAACGCCCGACTACCTGATCGGCGAGCGCCTGTCGCGCAACGGCGACGGCCCGCTGCGCACGATGATCCAGCCCAGCACCGACGGCTCGTCGGCCGATTGCTGGTACGCAGACGTGGGCAAGCTTGACGTGCACTACTCGTCGGGCGTCGGCAACCACCTGTACTTCATGCTGGCGCAAGGCTCGCAGTCGGCGAACTTCCCGCACTCGAAGACCTGCCAGGAAGGCGACACCCGCGTCGCCACCGGTGAGGCGGTGGTCAGTGGCGTCGGCCGCGCCAAGGCCGAGAAGATCTGGTACCGCGCGCTGTCGGTCTACATGACCTCGAGCACCAACTACCACCAGGCCCGCGAAGCGACGCTGTCCGCCGCGGCCGACCTGTACGGTGGCGTGAACTCGAAGGTGTGGAAGAAGGTCAACGCCGCCTGGGCAGCGGTGAACGTCAAGTAATCCCTTCCGTTTTGCTCCGGAAGTTTGTGGGCCACCTTCGGGTGGCCTTTTTTTGGCTCTTTGCGCGTTGCCTATGGATGAGCGAATCGGCCGAGGGAGAGGCTGAGGAGCTGCTCCGGAGGTAGGTGGCGCGGCGCGCAGCGGTCAACAGCCCTGAACCAACCCAGGTAGTGGTGCAGGTAGGTGGTAGCCACACCGCGAAAGCGGCGCAGCCAGCCCTTGAGCCGTGAGTGGTAGGCGTTGACGTTCTGGATG
>NZ_JBFUGE010001046.1:0-1387 GCF_056403075.1 Ideonella sp. P3_A4
GGTCTGGACATCGTGCGTGATGCGCCGCGGCAGATGCCCATCGTTCATGCGATGGCCAACGGCTTCGGCTTCGGCGGCGTGAACGCCAGCCTGGTCTTCAAGCGTTGGGCAGCTTGAGGCCTGCCCCGCCCGCCTCTGACAAGTGAAGAGATGTCCGGGCAGGCGAACGGTGTGCGCCGGGTTGGAGATGCCGGTCCCAAGCGCGGGAGTCGCTGGAATCGCGGAGCGCCGTGAGCGGAAAGCAGATTTCCGTCAGTGATCAAGGTCGCCAATGCGCGCCCGAATCTGCCGGGGCTTCCGGCTGCGGGACCGTCGATTGCTGAAGTCACTGGACACCAACCATCAAGGTGCCCTCCATGCAAGCAAAAAAGCTCGAGTACCGTGGGCATGCCTTTGTCATCGAGGCCAGACCTCACTCTCAGACGTGGCGCGGACATTTTCATCTTCTCGATCAAGCCGACCAGCTGCCGGAAGGGGCCTCCACCAAGTGGGTGCCTTTGACGCCCAACTGGCTGACGCCCACGGAAGCCGAAACCAATGCGACGGAGGCAGCGCATGCCGCGATCGATGCGCTGGTCGACGGCCAAGCTTGACATGCGCCGCGCGGCTCAGATGTGGCACGCGTGAGCCTGGGCAGCTGGCCGTTGGCCACGACTGAGCTGGATGGCGTTGCTGCGCCGTCGTCTTTCCTCGCCGAATCAAAACCTTCATGCATAGCGCTGAAACGCGTCGCGTCACCGTGATCCTCAACACAGGAGCCGGCACCGGCTGTTCCGCCGACGGCGTCAGCCGCCTTCAGCAGAAGTTTGCGGCGGCGGGGATTCAGGCTCAGGTCCGATGCGTGCAGGGTGGTGAGCACATCGCCACTGAAGTTCGCAGCGCGCTCACGGCCGGTGATGGCGCGGTGGTGGCAGCCGGCGGTGACGGGACGGTGAGTGCAGTGGCCGCCGGCTTGGTCGATACCCCCACTTGCCTCGGCGTTCTCCCGATGGGCACGCTCAACCATTTCGCCAAGGACCTGGGCATTCCGATTGACGAAGACGCCGCCATCGGCTTGATCGCTTCCGGCCGCACACGCAGCGTCGATGCCGGTGAAGTCAACGGCCGGTTGTTCATCAACAACTCCAGCCTGGGTCTGTACCCCGACATCGTGCGTGAGCGCAACAAGCGCCAGCGCCGATTGGGACATGGCAAGTGGCGCGCGCTGATCGACGCGTCCATCAACGCTGCACGTCGATACCCGTTGCTGGACGTCCAGATCGAACTGGACGGTACGACCCTGACCCGGTCCACTCCCTTCGTGTTCGTCGGCAACAACGCGTACAAGATGGAAGGGTTCGAGATCGGCGAGCGCGATGCTCTCGATGGTGGCCAGCTGTCGCTGTAT
>NZ_JBFUGE010001047.1:0-1377 GCF_056403075.1 Ideonella sp. P3_A4
GCGCTGGCACGCTCTGGCCGCTCGATACGCGGGCACGAGCCGATGCCGACCGCTGGGTCGACTGGTCCAACAGCACGCTGTGGCCTTCGCTGGTGCCGCTGTTCCGCGCGTTCTACCGCACTCCTGCCGAAAAGCGGGACGATGCGCAGGTCGAGCGAGACCGGCAAGACGCCCTGTCGGTGTTGCGCGTGCTGGACGCYCAGCTCGCACGCCAGCCTTGGGCTGGCGGCGAGCACTTCAGCATGGCCGACATCGCCCTCGGTTGCCCGGCCTGGCGCTGGTTCGCCATGCCGATCGAGCGTCCATTGCTGCCGGCGCTCGAGCGCTGGTTCGACGCGCTCTCTTCGCGGCCGGCCTACAAACGCGTCGTCATGCTGCCGCTCTCGAACTGACCGGCGGCCTGCGGGTATCCTCCCGCCCCATGTACGCGAAGTTCTTCGGCCTGAAGCAGCCGCCGTTTTCGATCGCGCCGGATCCGCGCTATCTCTTCATGAGCGAGCGCCACCGCGAGGCGCTGGCGCACCTGCTGTATGGCGTCAAGGGTGGCGGCGGCTTCGTGCTGCTGACCGGCGAGATCGGCGCGGGCAAGACGACAGTCTGCCGCTGCTTCCTCGAACAGGTGCCGCCGCGCTGCAACGTCGCCTACATCTTCAACCCCAAGCTGACGGTGCCCGAGCTGCTGCAGACAGTGTGCGACGAGTTCCGCATCCCGCTGCCGGCGCTGCCACCGGCCCACGAAGGCACGCCGCGGTCGATCAAGGAATTCATCGACCCGCTCAACGAGTTTCTGCTGCGCACGCACGCGGTCGGCCAGACCAATGTGCTGATCATCGACGAGGCGCAGAACCTGTCGGCCGACGTGCTGGAGCAGCTGCGCCTGCTGACCAACCTGGAGACCGCCGAGCGCAAGCTGYTGCAGATCATCCTGATCGGCCAGCCGGAACTGCGCGACATGCTGGCCCGGCCCGAGCTGGAGCAGCTGGCACAACGCGTGATCGCGCGCTACCACCTGGGCGCACTCGACGAGGCCGAAACCGCGCATTACGTGCAGCACCGGCTCGGCGTGGCCGGCAGCGAAGGCGCGTCGCCGTTCGACAAGGCGGCGCTGAAGCGCATCCACCAGTTGTCGCGCGGCGTGCCGCGGCGGGTGAACCTGGTGTGCGACCGCGCGCTGCTGGGGGGTTATGCCACCGGCCAGGCCAAGATTGGCGTCGAGGTGATCGAACGCGCCGCGGCCGAGGTCTTCGGCGACCACCCGTCGCCGGCGTTGACCGGCTGGCCGGCCCAGGCACGCCGAGCCGCTCCGTGGGCCGGCGGCTTGCTGGCCGGGGTATCGATCGCCGCGGCCGCGGCCTGGGTGATGCGCCCCACCGCACC
>NZ_JBFUGE010001048.1:0-1373 GCF_056403075.1 Ideonella sp. P3_A4
CACTTGCCGGTGATCCTGGGCGACGATGGCCAGAAGCTGTCCAAGCGCCGCGGCGCGGTGGCCGTGTCCAACTACGAGGACAACGGCTACCTGCCCGAAGCGATGCTGAATTACCTCGCGCGCCTGGGCTGGAGCCACGGCGACGAAGAGTTGTTCTCGCGCGAGCAGTTGGTCAGCTGGTTCGACGGCACGCACCTGAACAAGAGCCCCGCGCAGTGGGATGCGGCCAAGCTCTCGTGGGTCAATGGGCAGTACATCAAGCAAGCCGATGACGCTCGCCTGGCCACGATGGTGGCTGTGCAGCTGCGCAGCCGTGGCATCGACGCGAAAGACGAAGCTGCGCTGGCGCCGATGTGTGCGCTGTTCAAGGACCGCTGTGCCACCATCGTCGAATTGGCGGATTGGCTGTCGATGTACTTCGTGGCCGTAGCGCCCACTGCAGAAGACGTGGCCACGCATGTGACCGATGCGGTGAAGCCCGCACTCGTCGCGCTGCGCGATCGCCTTACTGATGTGGCGTGGGACAAGGCCGCGATTCAGCAGGCCATCAAAGACACCATCGGTGAGCACAAGCTGAAGATGCCGCAACTGGCTGTTCCGGTGCGCGTGCTCGTCTGCGGTCGTGCGCAAACGCCGTCGATCGACGCGGTGTTGTCGCTGTTTGATCGCAACGATGTGCTCAGCCGCTTGCGCACTGTTTAAAAACCGGTATATACTCTTGGTCTTCGCTCAACGGCGTTCCCGAACAAGCGACGCAGATATCGACCGAAAGGTGCAGATGGCTGCCGAAGCAGAAGACGGGGGTATAGCTCAGCTGGGAGAGCGCTTGCATGGCATGCAAGAGGTCAGCGGTTCGATCCCGCTTACCTCCACCAAAACGGTGGCGTCGTCGAGTGAATGGAAAGGACAAAGTCCCCTTCGTCTAGAGGCCTAGGACACGACCCTTTCACGGTTGTAACAGGGGTTCGAATCCCCTAGGGGACGCCAAATACTTCGGCTCACGCCGGGGTAGATGGCACGGGTGGTTGATACCCGGGACTGCAAAGTCCAAACTTCAGCACCACTGCGGAGTGGTAGTTCAGTTGGTTAGAATACCGGCCTGYCACGCCGGGGGTCGCGGGTTCGAGCCCCGTCCACTCCGCCACTTATTCGCCATGAAAGCCCTGTGAGTTCAAGACTCGCAGGGCTTTTTTGCTTGGCGCATTTGCTTAGTCGTCGGCGGGGCTTGTCGCGAGGGGTGAATCAGGCGCAGCATGGCAGTGGCAACGATCGGTTGACCCTTCCATGAAAGGAGGCGGTTATGAGTCGCTATCTGCTCACCAAGTTGCGTTTGGCGGAGGACGGCAAGATCACGGAGGTCGCCGTCCGCAGGC
>NZ_JBFUGE010001049.1:0-1372 GCF_056403075.1 Ideonella sp. P3_A4
CTGCGCCAGCGACAGGTCGTAGCGTGCCTGTGCTTCGCGGGTGTCGGTGATGGTCGCGGTTCCGACCTCGAAGTTGCGCTTGGCCGAGGCCAATTGCTCTGAGATGGCTTTCTTGCTGGCCTGCACAGTGTTCAGCGTGTCTTGCGCACCGAGCACGTCGAAGTAGGCCTGCGACAGGCGCACGATCAGATCTTGCTCGGCGCTGCGCAACTGAGCCTGCGCGATCGTGACCGCACGTTCGGCCTGTTCGATCGTGACGCCATTGGCTCGGTTGAACAGGCTTTGCTGTGCGGACAGTACGACCTGGTTGTTGGTCGTGCGGGTTTCGGTGGTGGTGGGCGTGGTCACGCGCGCTGGTGCCGGCGCGGGCAGGCCGGTGGGCGAGGTGCTCTCGCTATCCGACTCGGCTCGTACCAACGTCGACGAGGCCTGCAACCCCACCGTCGGCAACCGCAGTGCCCCTGCCTGGTCGGCCCGGTACTGCGCCGAATCGGCCAGCGAGCGCGCCGACAGGTAGGTCGCGTCATAGCCACGGGCTGCGTCGTACAGCTCCTTCAGGCTTTGCGCCTGCGCCGCGCTGGCGGCGAAGCCGAGGGCCAATGCCAGGGCCAGGGGCGTGAGCCCGGCGGCGCGGGGCAGGGTCAGGCGGCGCGTCAGCGTCATGGTCGGTTCCTCTCGGGTCGATGGAGTTGTGGTGTCAGCGGGGGCAATTCAACGGATGGTCGCGAAGCGGCCGACCCTCGTCGGCACAGCTTCGCCACTGCCGGCGAGTTTGTACGCGAGGGCAGGGCCCCGGCGCAGCAGGAATGCGACGACTTGCGTGCTGCGCAGGCCGTGATGACAAAAACCGGCGACGGGCTGCGAGCGGCGGCGCGGCGGGTTCATGCGGTTCAGAAGTGGAAGCGGGTCGGCTCGGCAAAGCCGTCCAGCCGCGGCGCGACGGTGTCGAACAGCACCGTCTTGGCCACCGCACCGCTCGCTTGGCGGGTGTACAGCGTGGCTTGCATGACGGGCTCTGCGCCTTCGATCGCGATCAGCCGGCCACCCGGCTTCAACTGCGCCAGCAAGGCTTGCGGCACGCTGGCCACCGAGCCGGACAGCATGATCGCGTCGAAGGGGCCCGATTCAGCCAGGCCTTCGCGGCCATCGGCCTCACGCACGGTGACATTGCCAATGCCGGCGCGGCGCAGGTTGTCGGCCGCCATCTTGGCCAGCGCGGGGCGGTTTTCCAGCGCGATCACTTCGCGGGCACGATGGCCCAACAGCGCGGCCACGAAGCCGGAGCCAGCGCCGACCTCGAGCACCGACTCATGGCGCTGCACCTTCAGCTCTTGCAGCATGCGCGCCTCGACCTTGGGCGACAGCATGACCT
>NZ_JBFUGE010001050.1:0-1371 GCF_056403075.1 Ideonella sp. P3_A4
GGCCGGGCTTCAGGCGCTTGACGACCTCGGTCGTGTCGGCTGGGCAAGTCGGTGGTCGTGCCGAACCATCGGGATGACGGTCGACGACAGCGCTTGTGGTGTCGGCGCCAGGAGGCTTTGATCGATCGCGCTGGATGGTGGGCGCGGGATCTCTGTGCTGGCCGATGGGATATCGAGGATTTCTGCGGGACGGGCTTGCCATGGCGTGATGCTAGCGCGATACTGTATAAAAATACAGTACCGTTGGTTTGCCTCCAGGACTTTGTTGCCCGCTCTCTCGCCGTTCTCGCTTTTTCAACCGCTCAGTCGCCGCTGCCTGTGCCATGCCCGTCCCCCATGCCGATCTGTCATCGCTGCGTCTGCTGGACCAGCTGCGCGAGCACATTCGCTATCGCCACTACAGCTTGCGCACCGAAGAGGCGTATGTGCACTGGGTGCGCGCCTTTGTCCGGTTCCATGGGGCGGCGCGGCACCCGCGCGACATGGGGCGGGCCGAGATTGAAGGGTTTTTGACTTGGCTGGCCGCTGAACGGCAAGTCTCGCCGTCCACCCACAAGCAAGCCCTGTCGGCCTTGCTGTTTCTCTACCAGCATGTGTTGGGGCAAGAGCTGCCGTGGATGGCCGAGTTGGGTCGGCCCAAGCGCCAGGTTCGGTTGCCGGTGGTGTTGACGCATGCCGAGGTGTCTCAGCTGCTGGCGGCGCTGCCGGAGGAGCACCGACTGGTCGGCCGCTTGCTCTATGGCACGGGCATGCGTTTGCTGGAGGGGCTTCGGCTGCGCGTGAAGGATGTCGATTTCGCCCGGCGGGTGATCATCGTGCGCGACGGCAAGGGCGGCAAGGACCGCGTGGTGATGTTGCCCGCTGCGCTCGATGGGTTGTTGAAGGCGCAGATACGGTTGGCTGGTGAACTGCACCGTGCCGACCGCGAGCAGGGCGTGGCTGGCGTGCACCTGCCGCATGCGCTGGCCCGCAAGTACGTGCGGGCAGCTGAGTCGTGGGTGTGGTTCTGGGTGTTTCCGCAAGGCAGCGTGTCGCGTGATCCACGTTCGGGCGGTGAGCGCCGGCGGCATCACGTCCAGGAACAAGCGTTTCAACGGGCCTTCAAGCGGGCATTGCAAGAAGCGCGTATCGCCAAGCCGGCCACACCGCACACGCTGCGCCACTCGTTTGCCACCCACTTGCTGCAAGCCGGCACCGACATCCGCACCGTGCAAGAACTGCTGGGCCATTCGGACGTCAGCACGACGATGATCTACACCCATGTGCTGCGCCTGGGCAGCAGCGGGGTGCGCAGCCCGCTGGACGATCTGGTTTCGCAGTTTGCCGACAGTGGCCGCCTGAGCGCCGAAGAGCCGCCCGCTGTCTATGGGG